>JAFAVH010000160.1 GCA_019242655.1 Methylobacteriaceae bacterium | reverse complement strand
GGATCTCCGCTCATGCGCAGCCCCGGCCCTCAATCTCTGCTGCGAGAGCCCTATCTCAACTGCTAAGGCCTCGCACACGCCGCTCTCCCTGGCATGGATCATGGTCACACGCAGCGACAGACTTGCGCAATTCATCACCGACCGCGAGGCGCCGGCCGGCATCGCCGTCGAGGCGCTCTGCCAGGACCATGTGGGTACCTACGTCTTGCCGTTTCCGTGCCGGCGCGAGGGCGCCGCATGGTACAACGGCGTGACGAGCGTCGCGCTGGATTGCGATGTGATCGGCTGGCGCGAATGGCCGGAAGGCCGGCGATCGCGCCTCTGAGCCTGCTTGCGCCCAAAGCCTGCTTGCACCTGCGGCACGCTCGGCTTATCTCGCCGCGTTCGGTAAGACAACGCACGAGCACTTACGTTCATGGCCTACGCCGTGAAGGAGATTTTCAAGACATTGCAGGGCGAGGGCCGCAACGCGGGCCGCGCCGCGGTGTTCTGCCGCTTTGCCGGCTGCAATCTGTGGTCCGGCCGCGAAGCCGACCGCGCCGAGGCGGTCTGCCAATTCTGCGACACGGATTTTGTCGGCACCGACGGCAGCGGCGGCAAGTTCGAGACCGCGCACGCGCTTGCTGCAGCAATCGCGGCGGAATGGGGCGGCGGCGCCGCGGACCGCTTCGTCGTGCTCACCGGCGGCGAGCCGCTTTTGCAGGTCGATGGTGCTTTGCTGCATTGCTTGCGCGCTGAAAAATTCGAGATCGCGATCGAGACCAACGGCACGATCGCGGCGCCTGATGGCATTGACTGGATTTGCGTCAGTCCGAAAGCCGGCGCGCCGCTTCTGCAAACGCGCGGCGATGAGCTCAAGTTGGTTTATCCGCAGGACGGCGCACCACCGCGCGAATTCGAGCAACTCGACTTCGCGCATTTCCTGCTGCAGCCGATGGATGGACCGCACGTCGCGCAGAATACCGCCGCGGCAATCGATTATTGCCTCGCCCACCCGCGCTGGCGCTTGAGCGTGCAAACTCACAAGGCGATCGGGATCAGATAGTGTTCCAGGTGTTCAAGGAATTCCGCTTCGAGGCGGCGCATACGCTGATCGACCCGAACGATCGCGACAACCGCTACAGCCGCCTGCACGGCCATTCCTTCCGCGCACGCGTCACCGTCGAAGGCGAGCCGAACGATCACGGCTGGGTCGTCGATCTCGGCGAACTGGAGCGGCGGCTTGGCGCCATCCGCGAACGTTTGGATCATCGCTTCCTGAACGAGATCAACGGGCTCGGTCTGCCGACGCTCGAGAACATCTGCGCCTATATCTGGCGCGAGATCGCAGCCGACGTGCCGGGGCTCAGCGAAGTTGCGGTCTATCGCGACAGCTGCGGCGAAGGATGCGTTTATCGGGGCGGGTGAATGCGTCCGAGATGCATATTTGCCGACACTGAGAGCAGAATGGAATCGTTCCGCGCGGCGCTTTGATGCGCGCGCGCCCGGCGCATTCTGCTTCCCATTTTATTATTGCGGCGGGACGAGATCGCCGGTGATACCGCAACCGGTCGCGGGCACGGTGGCGGTACTGGACGTCTGGACATCCAGCAAGACATAGCGGCCCGCGCCCGCAAGCAGTAGCGTATCGCTGTCGATTGGGTAGTAGCTGGTATTTGCCGCAATTATCGGCTGCGGGATCCCGACTGACAGCTCCTTCAGGACCTGACTGTTCGGACTGTCCGGGGCGAAATCTCTTATCTGAATGGTGACGCCAACGATGGAGATCGTCGAACCGATCGACAGGCGGCAGCCGATATGTCTGATGCGCAGATACGCGTCCGTAGGTGTCGGCGAGGAAGAATAGTATACGCACGTGCCCGCGTTGCAGCGGCCGTTCTGAAAGAAGTCTTCATAATAGGCATTGCCGAGCCGCGCGGCTCCGGTGGCTTGCGCGGAGGCGGCACATAAAGCTGCGACACTGAGGACCATCGAGCGGGCGATCAAATTCATGACAACAGACTCCCTGAATTTGCGGCGCTGATGCGCTTGGGAGCCGATGCTAGTCGAAGCGCGGAGGTCTGTCTTGTAATGAGCCGATGCGTTCGCGCGGGAACTAGGCGAACATTCCTTTATCGCCGCCGATCGAACGAATAACCCGCGCCGGATTTCCTCCGACGAGCGTATTCGGGGGAACGTCCTTAGTGACCACCGAGCCGGCCGCCACAACCGCGTTTTCGCCGAGGGTCACCCCGCCGATAATCGTTGCGCCGGCCGCGATCCAGACGTTTCTCTCGATTGCGATGGGCCTGCCGATTGTCGCTGCGCGGCGTTGCGAAGGCTCGAGAGGATGGCCCGCCGTGATGATGCTTACGTTCGGCCCGATCATCACATCGTCCGCGATGTCGAGGCCGCCAAGGTCATAGAACGTGCAGTTCTGATTGACGAAGACATTTCGCCCGATGCGGATTTCGTCGCCGCCGGCGGTATAGAATGGCGGGATCAACAAAAAGCTTTCGTCTACCTTTTTGCAGATGAGTTCGCTGAACAAGGCGCGAATTTCGCTGGCATCGTTGAATGTCAGACGGTTGAGTGCGGCGGTGATCGCCATCGCCCGCTTTGTGTTTGCCAACATGGCCGCCGATTCCGGTGTCCCCCTGTAAATCGTCCTGATACTGTCCTCATTCGACATTCGTTCAAAAATGCATGTCGAGACCGACGCCGACATGCGTATCGGGCGGCGTATTGCGGCTCTGGAAATCCGACCCCGGCACGTCCTGCAGGCGCGGCGTTGGCGCGGCGATCGGATTATTGGCCTGCCACTTGGCGCCGATTTTCACCGGCTCGACCGGCGCGCGGGGAGGCACGGCGCTGTTCATCGAGGGCGTCGGCAAGGTGTGCTCGTCCGGCGCATCGGCGCAAACCGGGTCGTTCTTGTAGGCGGCGCGCGGGCACGGCAGCTTCTCTGCGGATGCGGCCGATTGTCCTTTCTTCACCTGCTTTTGCGGCTCGGCGGTCGACGGCGCAGCAGGCACAAGTAATGCCGCGAAAGCCCGACAGACATGCCACTTCATCGACGCTGCCCGTAAGATTGAGTCGTGCGGCAGCTTCGAAGCTAATCCCGGCGAAACAAAGTCTACCGCTTCTGGCCCGCCTCGATCACGTCCTCGACCGTGCGCAATCCGGCGCGCGGCGAGTTGACGAGCACCGCCATGTTGCCGGGCGCGTGCTGGTTCTTCCACATCTTGGTATGCGCCGCCGGGATCTTCTCCCACGGAAACACTTCCGACATGCAGGGGTCGACGCGGCGGTCGAGCACGAACTTATTCGCCGCCGAGGCCTGTTTCAGATGCGCGAAATGCGAGCCCTGGATGCGCTTCTGCCGCATCCAGACATAGCGCGCGTCGAAGGTGAGATTGTAGCCGGTCGTGCCGGCGCAGAAGACGACCATGCCGCCGCGTTTGACGACGAGGCATGAGACGGGGAACGTCTGCTCGCCCGGATGCTCGAACACGGTGTCGACGTCCTGCTTGCCGGTAATGTCCCAGATCGCCTTGCCGAACTTGCGCGCCTCTTTCGTCCACGCGGCAAATTCGGGCGTGTTGACGGTCGGCAGCTGGCCCCAGCAGTTGAAATCCTTGCGGTTGATGACGCCTTTGGCGCCGAGCGAGAGCACGTAATCGCGCTTCGTTTCGTCGGAGATAATGCCGATCGCGTTGGCGCCGGCGGCGGCGCAGAGCTGCACGCCGAACACGCCGAGACCGCCCGAGGCGCCCCAGACCAGCTCGTTGTCGCCGGGTTTCAGGCGATGCGGTTCGTGGCCGAACAGCATGCGGTAGGCTGTGGCGAGGGTCAGCGTGTAGCAGGCCGCTTCTTCCCAGGTCAGGTGCTTCGGCCGCACCATGAGCTGGCGGTCCTGCACGCGGCAGAATTGCGCGAACGAGCCGTCCGGCGTCTCGTAGCCCCAGATGCGTTGTGACGACGAGAACATCGGGTCGCCGCCGTTGCACTCCTCGTCGTCGCCGTCGTCCTGATTGCAGTGGACGACCACTTCGTCGCCGACCTTCCAGCGCTTCACCTTGGAACCGATCGCCCAGACGATGCCCGAGGCGTCGGAGCCGGCAATGTGGTAGGGCGCTTTGTGCACGTCGAACGGCGAGATCGGCTGGCCGAGGCCGGCCCAGACGCCGTTGTAATTGACGCCCGCCGCCATCACGAGGACGAGCACGTCGTGGCTGTCGAGCGGCCAGGTCGGCAGGACTTCGACCTGCATCGCCTCCTCCGGCGGCCCGTGGCGCTCGCGGCGGATCGCCCAGGCATACATCTGCTTCGGCACGTGGCCGAGCGGCGGGATTTCGCCGAGCTCGTAGAGGTCTTTCAGGGCCGGCGCGGCCGGGGCGGGCGCTTCGGCGCGCGCGGCAGCGCCGCCCGAGACGAGTTTGATGTTCGACATGGATATTGCTCCCACCCGCCTTGTCTGAAGAGGGGCGATGATGCCCCTTTCTATCGCGGTGCACAATAGATTAGAGGGCTACCAGAGATCAGGAAGAGAGCCCGCATGCCCCACCTCTTCACGCCGCTGAAACTCGGCTCGCTCGAGCTCGCAAATCGCATCGTTATCGCGCCGATGTGCCAGTACTCGGCCAATGAAGGAAGCGCCGGCGACTGGCACATGATCCATCTCGGTCATCTCGTGCTCGCCGGCGCCGGGATGATGATCCTCGAGGCGACGGCGGTGTCGGCGCGGGGCCGCATCTCGCCCGGGGATCTCGGGCTTTACTCCGATGAGAACGAGGCGGCGCTGGCGCGCGTCCTCAAGGCCATTCGCACCTATTCGCCGATCAAGGTTGCGATCCAGCTGGCGCATGCCGGACGCAAGGGCTCGAGCCGCGCGCCGTGGGATGGCGGCACGCAAATCCGGCCCGATGAGCCCGGCGGCTGGAAGAGCGAAGCGCCCTCGGCCGTTCCGCATGCAGCGGACGAAGCGCCGCCGGAGGCGCTCGATCATGCCGGCCTTGCGCGCGTTCGCGAGGCGTTCGCCACGGCGGCTAAGCGCGCGGCGCGACTGGGCTTCGACGGGATCGAAGTGCATGGCGCGCACGGTTATCTTCTGCACCAGTTTCTGTCGCCGATCGCCAACAAACGCACCGACGAATATGGCGGCAGTCTCGAGAACCGCATGCGCTTTCCGATCGAGGTGTTCGATGCGGTGCGCGCTGCTTTCCCCGCGGAGAAACCGGTGTGGATGCGCATCTCGGCGACCGACTGGGTGCCGAACGGCTGGGACATCGAAGGCACGGTCGCTTTGTCGAAAGCGCTGAAGCAACGCGGCTGCGCCGCGATCCACGTGACAACCGGCGGTGTCTCGCCACAGCAGGCGATCAAGATCGCGCCGGGTTACCAGGTGCCCTACGCGCGGCGCGTGAAGTCCGAAGTCGGCCTGCCGACGATCGCCGTCGGGCTGATCACCGAGGCAGAGCAGGCCGAGGCAATCATCGCCAATGGCGAGGCGGACGCGGTGTCGCTCGCCCGCGCCATGCTCTACGATCCGCGCTGGCCGTGGCACGCGGCGGCGAAACTCGGCGCCAAGGTCGCCGCGCCGAAGCAATATTGGCGCTCGCAGCCGCGCGAATATTCCGATCTGTTCGAGAACACGAAGTACGGGCAGCGCTAAGCGCCTGATTAGCCACACACCAGGAGGTTAGCTGGCAATCGCGCCAAATCGCGTTATTGTGCTTTGCACAATCCGCCGGAATAACCCCGATGTCCGCCGAGCCGACGAAACGCGAAAAACCCTGGATTTTCCGGACCTATGCCGGACACTCCACCGCGGCCGAGTCGAACAAGCTATATCGCGGCAACCTGGCGCGCGGCCAGACCGGCCTTTCCGTCGCCTTCGATCTGCCGACGCAGACCGGCTACGATTCAGACCATATCCTGGCGCGCGGCGAGGTCGGCAAGGTCGGCGTGCCGATCTCGCATCTCGGCGACATGCGCACCTTGTTCGACGGCATCCCGCTCGCGGAGATGAACACGTCGATGACGATCAACGCCACCGCTGCGTGGCTGATGTCGCTCTATATCGCCGCGGCGGAAGAGCAGGGCGCCGCGCGCAAGGTCCTGCAGGGCACGACGCAGAACGACATCATCAAGGAATATCTGTCGCGCGGCACGTATGTGTTTCCGCCGGCGCCGTCGCTGCGTCTCACCAAGGACATGATCGTCTTCACGACGCGCGACGTGCCGAAATGGAACCCGATGAACGTCTGCTCCTATCATTTGCAGGAAGCAGGCGCGACGCCGGTGCAGGAACTCTCCTACGCGCTGGCAACGGCGATCGCCGTTCTCGACACGGTGAAAGCTGCGGGCGAAGTCTCGGATGACGGCTTCGGCGAGGTCGTCGGCCGCATCTCGTTCTTCGTCAATGCCGGCATGCGCTTCGTCACCGAGCTCTGCAAGATGCGCGCATTCTGCGAGCTCTGGGACGAGATCACGCGCGAGCGCTACGGCGTCGCCGACGAGAAATACCGCCGCTTCCGCTACGGCGTGCAAGTGAATTCGCTGGGGCTCACCGAGCAGCAGCCGGAGAACAACGTCTATCGCATCCTGATCGAGATGCTCGCGGTCGTGCTGTCGAAGAACGCGCGCGCCCGCGCCGTGCAATTGCCGGCGTGGAACGAGGCGCTCGGCTTGCCGCGGCCGTTCGATCAGCAATGGTCGCTGCGCATGCAGCAGATCGTCGCCTACGAAACAGATTTGCTCGAATACGGCGACCTCTTCGACGGCAGCAAGGAGATCACCCGCAAGGTCGAGGCGCTGAAAGAGCAGGCGCGCGCCGAACTCAAAGCGATCGAGGCGATGGGCGGCGCGATCGCTGCCGTCGAGAGCGGCTATATGAAAGCGAAGCTCGTCGAATCGAACACGCGGCGGCTCGAGGCGATCGAGGCCGGCGAGCAGATCGTCGTCGGCGTCAACAAATATGTCGAGGCCGAGCCTTCGCCGCTCACCACCGGCGACAGCGCCATCATGGTCGTGCCGCATCATGTCGAGGAAGAGCAGGTCGCGCGATTGAACGAATGGCGCGCGTCGCGCGACGACAAGGCGGTGAAAGGCGCGCTCGCGGCGTTACGTTCCGCGGCAAAGGAAAACCGCAACCTCATGGAGCCGTCCATTGCCGCGGCGAAAGCCGGCGTCACGACAGGCGAATGGGGCATGACCTTGCGCGAAGTCTTCGGCGAATATCGCGCACCGACCGGCGTCGGCCGCGCGGCGCGGCAGGTTCCCGGCAATCTCGACGACGTGCGCAACGAGGTCGAGCGCGTCTCGGCGAAACTCGGGCGGCGGATCAAGTTCCTTGTCGGCAAGCCCGGCCTCGACGGCCATTCCAACGGCGCCGAGCAGATCGCTGTGCGCGCGCGAGATGCCGGCATGGAAGTCGTCTACGAGGGCATCCGGCTGACGCCAGCCGAGATCGTCAATGCCGCACTCGAAGAGGGCGTGCATTGCGTCGGGCTGTCGATCCTCTCCGGCTCGCATGTGCCGCTCGTGCGCGACGTGATGGCGCGCATGCGCGAGGAAGGGCTCGACGACGTGCCGGTGATCGTCGGCGGCATCATTCCGCCGGAGGATGAGAGCGTTTTGCGCAAGGAAGGGGTCGCCGCGGTCTACACGCCGAAGAATTTCGAATTGAACACGATCATGTCGGACATCGTGCGCATCGTCGAGAACGGCGCCGAGAAGGTCGCGGCGTAAAGGACAATGGAAGTCGACGGCAAGCCGTACCGCACGATCTGGCAGAGCGACAGCGGCAATGTCGCGATCATCGACCAGACCAAGCTGCCGCATGCTTTCGTTATTGCCGAATTGCGCGGCGCCGAAGATGCGTGGCATGCGATCGCCGACATGCAGGTGCGCGGTGCGCCGCTGATCGGCGTCGCCGCGGCGTATGGGTTGGCGCTGGCGATGCGCGCCGATCCTTCCGACGTGAATTTGACGAACGCCGCCAACTATCTCGCGACGGCGCGGCCGACCGCAATCAATCTCGCCTGGGCGCTCGACGACATTCGGCATACGCTCGCGCCGCTGCCGCTAACGCAGCGCGCGGACCGCGCCTTCATTCGCGCTGGCGAACTCGCCGCTGCCGATGTTGCGGTGAATGATGCGATCGGCACGCATGGGCTTGCGCTTTTGCGCGAGATTGCCGCGCGCAAGCACGGCCGGCTCAACATCCTCACCCATTGCAATGCCGGCTGGCTCGCGACTGTGGACTGGGGCACGGCAACCGCGCCGATCTACAAAGGCCATGACAGCGGCCTCGATCTGCATGTCTTTGTCGACGAGACGCGGCCGCGCAATCAGGGCGCGGCGCTGACGGCGTGGGAACTCGCGCATCACGGCGTGCCGCACACCTTGATCGCCGACAATGCCGGCGGTCACTTGATGCAGCACGGCGAGATCGATCTCGTCATCGTCGGCACAGATCGCACCACTGCGTCGGGCGATGTTTGCAACAAGATCGGCACGTATCTCAAAGCGCTTGCCGCGCACGACAATGGCGTGCCGTTCTACGTCGCCGCGCCGTCTTCCTCGATCGACTTTGCGCTCTACGACGGCAGCGACGTGCCGATCGAGATGCGCGGTGAAAATGAAGTGACGCACATGACCGGCGCGACAGTGGACGGGCGCATCGAGACGGTGCGCATCGCGCCGGATGGTTCGCCGGCGCTCAATCCGGCGTTCGATGTGACGCCGGCGCGGCTAGTGACGGGCCTCATCACCGAGCGCGGCATTGTCGCCGCGAATGCAGATGCGCTTGCGCGCGCCTTTCCCGAGCGGGCGAAGGCGGCGGCTTAATCGGCTGGACGATCAACGGTGAATGTGATACGTGAAGCGTATCGTGGGGCGACGTGACTCGTTTTGGGTATCAAAAGCTTCAAAGACAAGAAAGCGGAAAAATTGTTTGAGCACGGAGTTTGCCCTTCCGAGTGGAGAGGCTTTCGTAAGGCTGCAGAACGGAAGCTTGACATGCTGGATGGCGCCGCAGCCTTGAGAGATTTGCGCAATCCGCCGGGCAACCGACTAGAGGCTCTACGGGGCGACCGCCGAGGACAGTACAGCATCCGGATCAACGATCAGTACCGTCTTTGTTTTCGATGGATCGCGGACGGTCCGGACGAAGTTGAAATCGTTGACTATCACTGAGTTCGCTAAGGATAAATTATGCCGCGCATAAGGACGCATCCCGGTGAGATACTTAAGGAGGAATTTCTCCTCCCGCTTGGGATGAGCGCGCGCACGCTTGCCGACGCTATCCACGTTCCGCCCAACCGAATTAGCGAAATCCTTCGCGGCAATCGTGACATCACAGCAGATACCGCGCTGCGCCTCTCGCGGTATTTCAGAACAACCCCGCAGTTTTGGATAAACCTTCAAACGTCGCACGATCTTTCGAAAGTGGAGGCTTCTTCAAGCTATAAGGACATTAAGCCGCGCAGGGTCGCGTAGACCTACGCGCTGCATCCTGCCTCCGCTCTTGTAACCTGCCTTTTGCCGGGAGCACGTATTGTCGCCGCGAATGCTGACGCGCTGGCGCGCGCATTTCCGGAGCGGGTGAAGGCGGCGGCCTAGGTCACTTCCGCTGCGCGGGCCCTCGGTCCATTGTAGTCAAAGAGTCCCAGCTTTTAGCTTGCGCCATGAACGTCAGAGAAGCCAAGCCCGGTGATTCCCGCCAGATCGCTGCAATCATTCTGCCGATCATCCGTGACGGCGCAACATACGCGCTCGATCCTGAAATGAGCGAAACCGCGGCAATGGCATATTGGATGGGGCATGACAAAGAGACCTTCGTAGCCGAAGAGGATAATGCGGTTCTCGGCACCTACTACATGCGGCCAAATCAGGCTGGTGGCGGACGGCACGTGTGCAATTGCGGCTACATGACTCATTCTGCAGCTCAAGGGCGCGGGGTCGCGCGCCGCATGTGTGAGCATTCGTTGGATCATGCGCGATCGCGCGGTTATCGGGCGATGCAGTTTAACTTCGTCGTTAGCACGAATGAGCGGGCTGGGCGGCTGTGGCAGTCCCTGGGGTTTGATATCGTCGGACGTATGCCGGGCGCATTTCGTCATCCGACTCTCGGCTATGTAGACGCCTTTGTCATGTACCGGGTTCTCTAAATAGCCTTACGAGTAGATGGCCTAAAACGCTTCCTTGTACGGCCTTAGATCCAATTCTTGCGTCCACGCCGAACGCGGCTGCTTGTGAATGAACCAATAGGCCTCGGCGATCGCATCGATGCCGAGCAATCCATCCTCGCCGCGTTCGTTGACTAAGCCGGGATATCGCGAGCGCAGACGCTCACCGTTGATGCCGCCATCGACCACGACATGCGCGACGTGGATGCCCTGCGGCCCGTACTCGCGCGCCATGCTTTGCGAGATCATGCGCAAGCCTGCCTTCGCGGCGGAGAAATGCGCGAAGCCGGGCTTGCCGCGGATGCTCGCGGAGGCGCCGGTAAAGATGATCGTGCCGCGCCCGAGCGGCACAAGGCGCCGCGCCGCTTCGCGCCCCACGAGAAAGCCGCTGAAGCAGCCGACGCGCCAGAAATCCTCGAATTGCGCTGCACTGATTTCGCGGAAATCGATCTTCTGATTGTTGCCGGCATTCGACACGACAAGATCGACCGGATCGTAGCCGCCGCCTGGCGACATCGCGCGGTCGAACAGTTTTGCGATGCTCGCTTCGTTCGTTGCATCCGTCGCAATCGCTTCGGCGCTGCCGCCGTTCGATGTGAGCGTCTTCGCCACTTGGTCGATCTTCGCTTGCGTGCGTCCGGCAACAATCACGTGGTAGCCGCCGCTCGCGAACTTGCGGGCAAGTGCGGCGCCGAGGCCTTGTTCCGCGCCGACGCCGACAACGAGAGCTGTAGGTTTCGCCATCGTCTTTCTCCTATCGCGCCCTATCGGGCCGGCTGCGGCACTGCGCTCGCGGGCGCGACCGCCTGCGGTCCGGTCTTGCGCAGCAACAGCACCAGCGCCGCGGCGATGATGCAGGCGCCCCCGGCGGCATAGAAGGCCGGCACGTATGTAAGCAGCTCGGTGCGCGTCAGCCCCGCGCCGAATGCGGCGATTGCGGCGCCGATCTGATGGCCGGTAAACACCCAGCCGAAGACGATGCCGGCGCGCTCCGGACCGAAATTCTTGGCGGATAGGCGCACCGTCGGCGGCACGGTCGCGATCCAGTCGAGCCCGTAGAAAGCGGCGAAGATCGACATGCCGTAGAGCGTGAACGTCGAATGCGGCAGCGCCAGCAGCGAGAGGCCGCGCAGCCCGTAATACCAAAACAAGAGCCAGCGATTGTCGACGCGGTCGGAGAGATAGCCAGACGCGATCGTGCCGACGAAATCGAAGGCGCCCATCATGGCGAGCACCGACGCCGCCTCGACCTGCGGCATGCCGAAATCGACGCAAAGCGGAATGAAATGCGTCTGCACGAGACCGTTGGTCGATAGGCCGCAGATGAAGAAGGTGGCGAACAGGATCCAGAAGGTCGGGCTCGCCGACGCCTGGCCGAGCACGGTGAAGGCGCGGCCGATCGCCTCGCCGAAATTGCTGCGCGCCGCCGCGGTGGGCGGCGCACCGCTTTTCTTAGCTCCGTAGGGCAGAAGACCGACATCGGCGGGGCGGTCGGCCATGAACAGCACGACGAGAATTGCCGCGAGAGCAAGTCCGGCGACCGACGGCGCCAGCGCCCAGCGCCAGCCGACGCGCTCAACCAGGGAAGCCGCGAGCGGCAGGAAAATCAGCTGCCCCGTCGCATTGGCGGCGGTGAGGATGCCGAGGACGAGGCCGCGGCGCTCGGTGAACCAGCGCGTCGAAACGATCGCGCCGAGAACAAGCGCGGTCAACCCGGTGCCGAGGCCAATGATGATGCCCCATGACAAAACCAGCTGCCAGACATGGCTCATGCCAAGCGCCAGCAATAGGCCGCAGATGATCATGGCCACCGCCGTGAGCACGACGTTGCGCACGCCGTAGCGCTCGATCAGCGCGGCCGCGAACGGCGCCATCAGGCCGAACAGGACGAGACGCAGCGCCAACGCACTAGAAATCTGCGCGACGTCCCAGCCATATTCCTTGGTCAGCGGCAGGATCAGTGCGCCCGGCACCCCGATCGCGCCGGCGGTCGTGACGCTGACCGATAGCGTCACCGCAACGATCACCCAGCCGTAATGGATGCCAAGGCGGTCCAGCCGTGCGGCGAGGTAGCGAGCCAGCATAAACAAACGCTCCTTCCGCCGGCCGCTTGCGCGAATCTTCGGCGCCCGTATAATGATATTAATCCTCATTATATGAGGATGAGCATCATCGTCCTGTCAAGCGGCCTGGAGGGCCGGCCATGAGGATAAGCAAAGCTCAGACGAAGGAGAACAAGGAGAGGATTGTGGCAGCTGCAGCCCAGCTCTTCCACGAGCGCGGGTTCGAAGGCGTGGGCGTCGCCGAGCTGATGCACGCCGCCGGCCTCACTCATGGCGGCTTCTACAATCATTTCGAATCGAAGCAGCAGCTCGAGGCGGAGGCCTGTGCTCTCTCCTTCGGCGAGGCGCTTCATCCCCTCTCGCGCATCGGCGCGCTCGAGTCCGGGCGCGAACGTCGGGCCGCGTTTGCTGGCTACATCGAGAATTACCTCACGCAGCGGGAAGCTGGAGCGCCGCCCCCGCGCTGCCCCTTCGTCGTGTTCGGCTCCGACATGCCGCGTCAGGGTGAGGGGACGCGCGGCGTCTTCGGCAAAGGGCTGCGGGCTTATCTCGAGAAATTCGCCGGCGCGCTGCGGCGAAAATCGAAGCGCGCCGACGAGACACGCGCCGGTGCGATCTTCGCGATGGCTGCCCTGGTCGGGGCCTCGACGCTCGCCTACGGCGTCGACGAGATCGATACTGACCTCGCGCAGGAAATCCGCGATGTCGTGCGGGCGCGGTTGATCGAAGAGTTCGCCGATTAACGCGAACGCTCGCATTGCCACGGGGTAGCGCAAGAACCGGCGTCTTCGTAATGTCCTCCGATACGGGAGGACGCGATCCGATGAATGTCGACGTAAGACCGCAGCCGGATGCTGCAAAAGGACCGCTGACGCTCGCCATCGATATCGGCGGCACGGGGCTGAAGGGCGCCGTGCTCGATGCAACCGGCGCTCCGACCATCGACCGCGTTCGCATCCCGACGCCGGAGCACCGTACGCCCGAACGCGTTGTGGAGGCGCTCGTCGGGCTTGCCCGGCAGCTCGGACATTTCGACCGGATTTCGGTGGGTTTTCCCGGCGTCATTCGCCGCGGCATCGTCTTGACCGCGCCGCATCTCGGCACCGAGGATTGGGCCGGTTTTCCGCTCGCTGACCGCCTGAGTGAGCGGCTGAACGCGCCGGTGCGCATCCTCAACGATGCCAGCGTGCAGGGCTACGGTGTGATCTCCGGTCACGGCATCGAATGTGTGATCACGCTCGGCACCGGCGTGGGTTTCGCGCTTTACGAGAACGGCGTGCTCGGGCCGCACATGGAACTTGGCCGCTACCCCGTCTACAAGAACACGCTGCTCGACGATTACCTCGGCCGCGAGGCGTTTCAGAAGATCAGCCGCAAGCACTGGAACCGGCGCGTCGATCGCGTGATCGGCTACCTCGATACGCTCACGGGCTTCGACATCCTCTATATCGGCGGTGGCAACGCCAAATACATTGCGCTCGATCTGCCGGAGAACGTGCGTGTCGTCTCCAACAAAGCCGGCGTGACCGGCGGCATCAAGTTGTGGGATGCGCGCAACGACCATGCCTTCGCGACCGCCTGATCTGCGCCGCCGCGCGCTCGCTGCTTGACCGCGCGCGAGGCTTTCACTACGGTGCGCGCTGCAAAATCAGGGGCGAGAGCCTTGCGTTACATCCTTATCGTATGCCGAGCGCCGGAGATGGGACGGGTCTGACCCGCTTTTCCCACGACGGCGCTCAACCCAAGGCCCCTAACCCGGGCCTTTTTTATTGCTCGAATTCCCGCGACGGAGACGGGTCATGATGAGAGAAATGAGCGGCGCCGAAATGGTGGTCGAAGCCCTGAAGGATCAGGGCGTCGACGTCGTCTTCGGCTATCCCGGCGGCGCCGTCCTGCCGATCTATGACGCGATCTTTCATCAGAATTCAGTGCGCCACATCCTCGTGCGGCACGAGCAAGGCGCGTCGCATGCAGCCGAAGGCTATGCCCGCTCCTCCGGCAAAGTCGGCGTGCTGCTCGTCACCTCCGGTCCCGGCGCCACCAATGCAGTGACCGGTCTCACCGACGCTTTGATGGATTCGGTTCCGCTCGTCTGCATCACCGGGCAAGTGCCGACGCATCTCATCGGCTCGGACGCATTCCAGGAATGCGACACGACCGGCATCACGCGCCATTGCACCAAGCACAATTATCTCGTGAAGCGCATCGAAGATCTGCCGCGCGTCCTGCATGAAGCGTTCTATGTCGCGAAAGCCGGACGTCCTGGTCCTGTCGTCATCGACATCCCAAAGGACGTGCAGTTCGCGCTCGGCACGTATACCGGGCCGAAGAACGTGCAGCACAAGACCTATCAGCCGAAGCTGAAAGGCGACATGGACAAGATTCGCCAGGCGCTGGCGCTGATCGCGAAAGCGAAGAAGCCGATTTTCTATACCGGCGGCGGCATCATCAATTCCGGTCCGGCGGCGTCGGCTCTGTTGCGCGAATTCGTCGGGCTGACCGGCATCCCGATCACGTCGACCTTGATGGGGCTCGGCGCCTATCCCGCGTCAGGCAAGAACTGGCTCGGGATGCTCGGCATGCACGGCACCTACGAGGCGAACAACGCGATGCATGGCTGCGATCTGATGATCGCTGTCGGCGCGCGCTTCGACGACCGCATCACCGGGCGGCTTGATGCGTTTTCGCCGGGCTCGACGAAAATCCACATCGACATCGATCCTTCGTCGATCAACAAGAACGTCAAGGTCGATCTCGGCATCATCGGCGATTGCGCGCATGTGCTCGAAGACATGGTGCGCTTGTGGCGCACGGAAGCGATGTCGGCCGACAAAGGCGCGCTCGCTGCCTGGTGGCGGCAGATCGACGAGTGGCGCGAACGCAAATCGCTTGCGTTCCAGAACTCGGCGAAAAAGATCAAGCCGCAGCACGCGATTCAGCGCCTTTATGAGCTAACGCGCGATCGCAAGCCCTACATCACGACCGAAGTCGGCCAGCATCAGATGTGGGCGGCGCAACACTATCATTTCGAGGAGCCGAACCACTGGATGACCAGCGGCGGTCTCGGCACGATGGGTTATGGTCTGCCGGCGGCAATCGGCGTCCAGCTCGCGCACCGCGATGCGTTGGTGATCGACATTGCCGGCGAAGCCTCGATTCTCATGAACATGCAGGAAATGTCGACCGCGGCACAGTACCGGCTGCCGGTGAAAATCTTCATCCTCAACAACGAATATATGGGCATGGTGCGCCAGTGGCAGGAATTGCTGCATGGCGGGCGCTATTCCGAGAGCTACTCGGAGGCGCTGCCGGATTTCGTCAAGCTCGCGGAAGCTTACGGCGCGCACGGCATCCGCTGCAGCGATCCGTCGAAGCTCGACGATGCGATCCGCGAGATGATCGATCATCCCGGCGCGGTCATTTTCGATTGCGTCGTCGACAAAGCAGAGAATTGCTTCCCGATGATTCCGTCGGGCAAGGCGCATAACGAGATGATCCTCGCCGAGCTCGCCGACGATGCCGGCATCGAGATCGGCTCGGTCATCGACGAGAAGGGCAAGATGCTGGTGTGAGGATCATTCCGGGAGCCGCGCGCAGCCAAGTGTACGCAGCCTACGTCATCGTGCCTGACTCCGTGCGTCCGGGGACGTGGAACTAAATCAAGAAAGATAAGCTAATGAACGCTCTTGTTTCACCACCGATTTCGCCGCCCTCGCCGTATTCGTCGGCGATGAGCAAGTCGAATGTCGAGACGCACACGCTGTCGGTGCTCGTCGACAACGAGCCCGGCGTTCTCGCGCGCGTCGTCGGCCTGTTTTCGGGCCGCGGCTACAACATCGAGAGTCTCACGGTCGCGGAGGTTGCGCATGCCGAGCATCTCTCGCGCATCACCATCGTGACGTCGGGCACGCCCGAAGCGATCGAGCAGATTTCGCATCAGCTCGACCGGCTCGTGCCGGTTCACACGGTCACCGACCTGACGCTGGCCGGCAATTCGATCGAGCGCGAGCTCGCGATGGTGAAAGTCCGCGGCAGAGGCGAGAACCGCGTCGAGGCGATGCGCCTCGCCGACGCGTTTCGCGCGCGCGTGATCGACGCCTCGACCGAGAGCTTCGTCTTTGAGCTGACCGGCCGCCCGGACAAGATCGACCAGTTCGTCGAGCTTATGCGGCCGATCGGGCTCGTCGAGGTCTCGCGCACCGGCATCGCCGCGATCTCGCGCGGGCCGGAGCAGATGTGAGGCTGGACGCTGGCCGCTCCCGGATATACATTGGATATCCGGAATTTGAGCTTCCACATGCGCACCAAGATCGCCCGCTGGGGCAACAGCACCGCCCTTCGCCTGCCGAAGGCCATCGTCGAGGAGCTGCACCTGAAGCCTGGGCAGCAGGTCGAGGTCACCGTCGAAAGCGGAGAAGCGCGGTTGAAACCCGTCCGAAATCCGCGTGTCACTCTCGGAGAGCTGCTCGCCGAAGCGGACCGCATCGGCTGGGAGAACCAGCCGCCGCTGGAGGATTGGTCCGAAGTCGAGCCCCCATGGCCTCCTTATTCAGAAACCGACAAGAAGTGAGCCCCTTGCGTGGAAATCGGCGATATCGTGTGGGTGGAGTTCGATCCGGCTTTTGGACATGAGCAAAGCGGGCGTCGTCCCGCGCTCGTTCTTTCCAACTTCGAATACAACGAGCGCTCCTCCTTCACGATCGTTTGCCCGATCACGCAGTCACGTCGTGAGTGGCCATTCCACGTCTCACTTGGAGAACAAGGGAAGATCAAAGGCTCTGTCGTTGTGGACCAGATCAAATCGATCGATAGCAGACGCGTCGCATCACCACATGTCGAGCATGTGAATGCGGATATCCTGGAGCAGGTCCGCACTACGCTGGCTGCCATCACTTTCGGTGCTGATCTATTTTGACGTCGAACAATCAGCCGCCTACAAGACGCCCAAACCTAGACAACGACACACTCGAGAGGTCGATCAATGCGCGTTTATTACGACCGGGATGCCGACATAAACCTCATCAAAGGCAAGAAAGTCGCCGTCATCGGCTACGGCAGCCAGGGCCACGCGCATGTGCTCAATCTGCGCGATTCCGGCGTCAAGGATGTCGCGGTCGGATTACGCAGCGGATCGGCCTCCGCCAAGAAGGCGGAAGGCGAAGGTCTGAAAGTGATGAGCGTCGCCGACTGCGCCAAATGGGCCGACGTCATCATGATGCTGACGCCCGACGAATTGCAAGCCGACATCTACGCGCGCGAGCTCGCCGAGAACATGAAGAACGGCGCGGCGCTGATGTTCGCGCACGGCCTCAACGTGCATTTCAACCTCATCGAACCGCGCAAGGATATCGACGTATTGATGGTCGCGCCGAAAGGTCCGGGTCACACCGTGCGCTCGGAATATAAGCGCGGCGGCGGCGTGCCGTGCCTTCTCGCGATTCACCAGGACGCGTCCGGCAACGCGCACGATCTCGGCTTGTCTTACGCCTCGGCGATCGGCGGCGGCCGCGCCGGCATCATCGAAACGACCTTCAAGGAAGAGTGCGAGACCGATCTGTTCGGGGAGCAGGTCGTGCTGTGCGGCGGCTTGGTCGAACTGATCCGCGGCGGTTTCGAGACCTTGGTCGAAGCGGGCTATGCGCCCGAGATGGCGTATTTCGAATGCCTGCATGAAGTGAAGCTCATCGTCGATCTTATCTACGAGGGCGGCATCGCCAACATGAATTATTCAATCTCGAACACGGCCGAATACGGCGAGTATGTCTCGGGGCCGCGTATCATCACGCCGGAGACGAAAGCCGAGATGAAGCGCGTCTTGTCTGACATCCAGTCCGGCAAGTTCACGCGCGATTGGATGCTGGAAAACCGCGTCAACCAGACCTCGTTCAAAGCAACGCGCATGAAGCATAATGCGCATCAGATCGAAGAGGTCGGCGAGAAGCTGCGTGCGATGATGCCGTGGATCGGCGCCAACAAGCTCGTGGACAAAGCCAAGAACTGACGCGCGGGAGCCGATGAGTTCCGGTGTTTCGAGCGCCTTGCCGACCGACGAGGCAAGCGCGATCGAACTCCGGAATGTCGAGATTGCCTTCCGTCTCGCGGACCGCAGCGAGTATCGGGCGGTTCGCGACATCGATCTCTCGGTCGCGCCGGGCGAGTTTGTCACGATCGTCGGCCCGACCGGCTGCGGGAAATCGACAATCCTGAATGCGGTTGCCGGTCTGGTGGCGGTGCGCGGCAATGTCCGGGTCTTCGGCGCGCCGCTCGCCGGACTGAACACGCGCGCGGGCTATCTCTTTCAACAAGACGCGCTGATGCCGTGGAAGACGGCGCTCGCCAACGTGGCGGTGGCGCTCGAGCCCGCCGGCGTTCCGGTCGTCGAGGCGCGCGACAAAGCACGTCTCTGGCTGCAACGCGTTGGGCTCGCCAATTTTCTCGACCGATATCCGCATCAGCTTTCGGGCGGACAGCGCAAGCGCGTTGCGCTCGCGCAGACCTTGATCCGCGATCCGGAAATCCTGCTTATGGACGAGCCGTTCGGACCGCTCGACGCGCAGACGCGGACGCTCATGGGCGATCTCTTGCTGTCGCTTTGGTCAGCGGACCGCAAGGCGGTGCTCTTCGTCACCCACGATCTCGACGAAGCGATCTCGCTGGCCGATCGCGTTCTCGTCATGTCGGCGGGACCTGCGGCGCGGATCATTGCCGAGCACCGCATCGATCTGCCGCGTCCGCGGGCGAGCACTGACATCCGGCTCGAGCCGCGGTTTCACGCACTGCAGCGGGCAATCTGGGCCGATCTGCGCGACGAGGTCATGCGCGCCTATGACAATGCGAAGGCCGGTCCTGAATAAACCTGCCGCCGCCGCGTCTCTGCTCTGCGGGCGAGCAACGCGGACTTTGATATGAGCGCCGCCGCCGCTAGACTTTCGCGTATGACCGGGAGGTATCGATGATCCAAAGAACATTCACCATTGCGGCACCGACGCTGCTCGCACTCGCGCTGACGAGTCCCTCCAAAGCGCAAGGCGTCTTCACCCTGTCTTCGCCGAGCTTCAAAGACGGCGAGCGCCTCGCCACGAAGAATGCCGGCAACAACAAGCAGAACCCGAATTGCGTCGGCGATAACGTCTCGCCCGCACTGTCCTGGTCTAATCCGCCACAAGGCACGACCAGCTACGTGCTCCTCATGTTCGATCCGGAAGGGCGGCCGCCGGAGGGCGTGAGCCACTGGGTTGCCTACGGCATCCCGGCAAGCGTCACCGGCTTCGCGGAAGGAGAAACAAGCAAGGAGAGCGACAAATATGTGGGCGGCAAAAGCACGATGGGCCTGCCGCACTACTTTGGCCCTTGCACGCCGCCCGGCCCGCCGCACCATTACACATTCACGCTGATTGCGACCGACCTCGATCCGAAAGCGCTGCAACCCGGCATGACGCGGGACGAGGTGATCAAGGCCGTCGCAGGCCACGCGAAAGGTGCGACTGGTCTGATCGGCACTTTCTCGAAGCAATAAAGACGTGTCGCGACTCAATCTGCTCCTGCTGCAGATCGCCATCGCGGCCGCGATCATCCTCGTATGGTATATCGGCTCTAGCGTGCCGATCGGCGGAACGTGTCTTCTGCCGAAATTTTTCTTCTCGACGCCGGTCGACGTGCTCGCGCGCATCGAAAAGATGTTTGCGAACGCGTCGATCTGGCGGCACATCTACATCACGCTGACGGAGACGGCGCTCGCTTTCTTCATCGGCTCGGGGCTCGGCATCGTCATTGGCTTCTGGTTTGCGCGCAAACCCTATGTCGCCGCGGTGCTCGATCCTTACGTGAAGGCCGCCAACGCGCTGCCGCGCGTCGTGTTGGCGCCGATCTTCGTGCTGTGGTTCGGCCTCGGCATCTGGTCGAAAGTGGCGCTCGGCGTCACGCTGGTTTTCTTCATCGTGTTCTTCAACGTCTATCAGGGCGTGAAAGAGGTGAACCCAGTCATCCTCGCCAATGCGCGCATGCTTGGCATGAAAGACCGCCAACTGATGCGCCACGTCTATTGGCCGGCGGCCTTGTCATGGATGTTCTCTTCGCTACACACGGCGGTCGGCTTTGCGCTGGTCGGTGCGGTCGTCGGCGAATATCTGGGCTCGGCGGCAGGCCTCGGTTACCTCATCCAGGAGGCCGAGGGTGTGTTCGACGTTGCCGGCGTGTTTGCCGGCATGATCGTGCTCGCGATCGTCGTGCTCGTCGTCGATTGGCTCGTGACGCTGCTTGAGAATAGGCTGCTTGCCTGGCGCCCGCGCGCTGCGGAACGTATCTAAGAAAATAGTCGGGAGGAAAGTATGAAGCTCACGAAGCTGATCGTCGCGGCGCTTGCACTGACGCTCGGCAACGCTGCCGCCCTTGCGCAAGGCGCCCTCGAAAAACCGAAGGTCATTCTCGGCGTCGGCGGCAAGTCGCTCCTCTATTACCTGCCGCTCACAATTGCCGAGCGCAAAGGCTTTTTCAAAGAGCGCGGCCTCGACGTCGAGATCCAGGATTTTGCTGGCGGCGCCAAAAGCCTGCAAGCCTTGGTCGGCGGCTCGGTCGACGTGGTCACCGGCGCGTATGAGCACACGATCCGCATGCAGGCGAAGGGTCAGGACATCCGCGCCGTCATCGAGCTCGGCCGCTTTCCGGCGATCGTCGTCGCGGTGAAGAAGGGGGTAAAGTTCGACTCGCCCGCCGACTTCAAGGGCATGAAGGTTGGCGTCACCGCCCCGGGCTCGTCGACCAACATGCTGATGAATTTCGTCCTGGCGAAAGCGGGCCTGACGCCGCAGGACGTGTCCTTTATCGGCGTTGGCAGCTCGGCCTCCGCCGTCGCCGCGATCCGCAACGGTCAGCTCGATGCGATCTCGCATCTCGAGCCGGCGATCACGATGCTGGAGCAATCCGGCGACATCAGGGTGATCGTCGACACGCGCACGGAAGAAGGCACGCGCGCGCTGTTCGGCGGGGAGAATCCTGCCGCGGTGCTTTACACCAAAGAAAGCTTCATTCAGGCAAATCCCAATACGGTGCAGGCGCTCGTCGATGCGCTTTACAAGACGCTGCAATGGATGAAGACGGCAGGCGCCGCCGACATCGCGGCGGTCGTGCCGGAAAATTACCTGCTTGGCGACAAGACGCTTTACATCGCCGCGCTCGATCATTCCAAGGCGTCATATTCGCAGACCGGCATGATCGATGCCGACGGCATGCGCAGCACAAACGAGATGCTGGTGCGTTTCGAGCCGGAACTCAAAGACGCGAAGGTCGACCTGACGAAGACTTTCGATCCGCGCTTCGTGCAGCGCGCGGCGGGAGCGACACACTAGGCCGCGTTCCTCGCGCATGAACATCCTGTCGATCCAGTCGCATGTCGCCTATGGGCATGTCGGCAATTCGGCCGCAATATTTCCGATGCAGCGGCTCGGTCATGACGTATGGCCGATCCACACGGTGCAATTCTCAAACCATCCGGGCTATGGCGCGTGGCGGGGCGAGATATTTCCGGCATCGATTATCGATGAATGTGTCGACGGCATCGCCGAGCGCGGCGTGCTCGGGGACTGCGACGGCGTTCTCTCCGGCTATATGGGATCGGCCGAAACCGGCCAGGCGATCCTGCGCGCGGTCGCGCGCGTCAAAGCCGCCAATCGCCACGCGCTTTATTGCTGCGATCCCGTCATCGGCGATAAGGGTCCTGGCGTGTTCGTTCGCGATGGCATCCCGCAGCTGATCGCCGCGCGCGTGCTGCCCGCTGCTGACATCATCACGCCAAATCAGTTCGAGCTGGAGCTGTTGAGCGGCGGCGCGGTCGGCAATGCGGATGCGGCGCGCGCCACGCTCGCGCAGTTGCACGGGCGCGGGCCGAAGGTGATCCTCGTCACCTCCCTGCATCTCGACGACACGCCGGCCGGCGCAATCGACATTGCCGTCTCCGAACCGGGGGCGGTCTGGCGCGTGCGCACGCCGCGCCTGGACATTGCTCCGAACGGCGCCGGCGATTGCATCGCGGCGCTATTCTTCGTCCATTGGCTCTCGACGCGCTCGGCAAGAGCCGCGCTGGAGCACGCCGTCGCCGCGATTTTCGGCGTCCTCTCGCGCACGGCGGCGGCGAAATCACGCGAGCTCCTGCTTGTCGCCGCGCAAGATGAGTTCTTCGCGCCAAGCCGGACATTCGAAGCGCAGCCGCTCTGACGCTGCAAAACGCAAACGATCCGTTAACGCGGCGTCCGCGCGCGATTCTGAAAGCATCGGCTGAAGCCGCCATTAACCTTTGCGTGGCTTTAATCCGCCGGAGATTTCCGGCGGAGCAGGTCAATTGCAGCGGACCGATATTTTCGTCATCGGGGCGGGTCCCGCCGGTTTGACCACCGCGTATACGCTTGCCAAAGCCGGGCGGTCCGTCACGATCATCGAGAAAGACGCGACGTATGTCGGCGGCATCAGCCGTACCGTCAATTACAAAGGATTTCTGTTCGACATCGGCGGCCACCGCTTTTTCTCGAAATCGAAAGAGGTGGTCGCACTCTGGGATGAGATCCTGCCCGACGATTTTATTGAGCGGCCGCGCCTCTCGCGCATATTCTACCGCGGCAAGTTCTATTCGTATCCGCTGAAAGCCTTCGAGGCGCTGCGCAATCTCGGGCTCATGCAGAGCGCCGCCTGCATGGCCTCGTTTGCCTTCGCCAAAGTCTCCCCGGTGCGCAATCCGAAAACATTCCACGAATGGGTGCGCAACCAGTTCGGCGAACGGCTGTTCTCGATTTTCTTCAAGACCTACACCGAAAAGGTGTGGGGCATGGGTTGCGACGAAATCTCCGCCGACTGGGCCGCGCAGCGCATCAAGGGGTTGAGCCTCGGTGCGGCGATCGTCGATGGTTTGCGTCGCTCGCTCGGCCGCAGGAAGAGCGCGGCCACCGCAGACGGACCGAAAACGCTGATCGAATCTTTCCGCTATCCGCGCCGTGGGCCCGGCATGATGTGGGAGGCGGCCGCGCGCAAGATCATTGCGATGGGCGGCCACATCGTCATGGGCCGCACTCTCGAGCATCTGACCTTCGACGAGGTGCGCCGCCAATGGACGATCGTCGTTGCCTGCGCCGACGGCTCGCGTGAAACCTATCTTGCAAACGAGGTCGTCTCGTCCGCACCGATCCGCGAACTGATGAGTGCGCTCAAGCCCGCGCCGCTCAGCCTTCTGCACGCGCGCGAGCTGAAATACCGCGACTTCCTCACGGTCGTCTTGATCGGCCGCTGCGAGCGCGATCTGCCGGACAATTGGATCTACATCCACGACGAAACGGTGAAAGTCGGCCGCGTGCAGAATTTCCGCTCGTGGTCGCCGGACATGATTCCGGACGACGTCTCGACCTGTCTCGGGCTCGAATATTTCTGCTTCGAGGGCGACGGGCTCTGGGCGGCAGACGATGCCGATCTCATCGCGCTCGCCAAGGCGGAGATCGGCAAGATCGGCCTGATGCGGCCGGACGACGTGTACGACGCCTGCGTGGTGCGCCAGGCCAAGGCCTATCCGGTCTATGACGAGGATTATGCCGACAATGTCGCGGTGATCCGTCGCGAATTGCGTTTGCGCTTTCCGAGCCTGCATCTCGTTGGCCGCAACGGCATGCACAAATACAACAACCAGGATCACGCGATGATGACCGGGATGCTGACCGCCGCAAACATCCTCGCCGGCGAGACGCTCTACGACGTGTGGCAGGTCAACGAGGACGCTGAATATTCGGAAGCCGGCTTCTCCGGTGCCGAACATGCGCTGCAGAGCGAGCGGCTCGTGCCGCGCCGCGCGGATGCCGCGCGCGCCGCGTGATCCCGCCGTCGCGTTCGCCCAATGCCATGAGTCTGCAAGTTACCAGAGACGTCACGAGAGACGGCATTTCCGCGCCGCGGGCGAATGTCGCGGCCGCGGGGGCGCGCGCGCGTGCCGCGGCGCTAGCGTCGGTGCTTCAAGCAAACGCCGTTCCGCTGTTCTTCTGCGCGGCGTTTTGGGCGTTGACGCATCCTTATGCCGGCATCGTTCACGATGCGCGTATCTACATTGGCCGCGTCATGGCGGACCTCGATCCGGCCGGACTCGGCCGCGATCTTATGTTTGTGCATGACGGGCAGTTTGCCTTCAGCCTGTTCCCGCTCATCATTCGCGGTCTTGTCGTGCATTTCGGTCCGGGCGCCGCCGCGAAGATCGTCAGCGGGCTTGGCTGCCTCTGCTCGTTCGTCGCGGCGCTGGTCCTTGCCGCGCAGCTCGTCAAAGGCCGGGCGGTTTGGCTCCTCGTGATCGTCGCATGCGTCCTTCCGCACGCCTACGGTTCGCAGATTTTTCAAACCGCGGAGACTTTGGCGGTGCCGCGGCCTTTCGCCGAGGCGGCCGTCCTGCTCTCGCTCGCGGCGCTGATCTCGGGTCGCCCGCTCATCGCGATCGCTCTCGTTCTCATCGGCTTCGCGCTGCATCCAATCATGGCGCTTGCGGGTGCCGGCGTTCTCGCGCTGGCCTACTGGCATAATTGGCGCGTGATCGCCGCGGCGCTGGCTGCCGGCGCGTGCGCGCTTTTTTTTGCGCTTCTCGGCGTGCCGCTGTTCGACCGGCTGTTGGTCAAGATCGATTCCGAATGGCTTGATTTCCTCCTGCACCTCAATTCGTATCTCTCGCCCGGGCTCTGGACTTCCTACGATTGGGGCGCGATTGCCGCGCAGACGGCGATCATCGCGATTGCGGCCGACCTTCTCGCAGGTCCGGCGCGTCGTGTGTTCTTCGCGGCGCTCGCGGTTGGCCTCGGCGGTCTCGTCGCCGCAATCGTGCTCGGCGACATGGCCGGCAGCCTGCTCGCCGTGCAGATGCAGTTTTGGCGCGCAATCTGGCTCATCGCGGCGCTCGCACCTTTTGCTTACGGCCTGTGTGTCATCCGCCTCGGCGCGGACGCGACGCATGGCTGGAGCGGACGCGTGACGCTTGCGGCTTTGAGCTTCGGATTGTTTGCCAATCCCGATCTGATCGTCGCGTTGGCCGCCGCGGCGTTGGCGCTGATCACGCATTTCGGCAGAGTCACGAAAACCATTCCGGCGCGCTATCTCGCGGCTTTGGCCACGGCGATCGTAGTAGTGATGCTGATTTGCTATGCGCACGCGCTCATCGACTTCGAACGTTTCCTCGAGAAATCGCCCGAGGGCGTCGGTTTCGCAGTCTACTGCGCGCTTCACTTCAGTGTTGCCGCGCTGCCGGTCTGTGCGATTGCCGCCGCCTGGTTTTGGGCGAAGCCTCGACTGCCGGCGGCGCGGCCGCTTGCGCTCGTTTGCGGCGCAGCGGCGGCGGCAGCCGCAGTGCTGCTGTGGAACGCGCTGCCATACACGTCGAACGATCTTGCGTTAGGCCGCGACAAAAACGCCTTCACCTCCATCTTGGACGATCGTCCTGGCGAGGTTTTATGGGTCGGCGGCACGGCCGAGAGCTGGTACCTGCTCGGACGCCCGCAATGGGCGTCGGCGCTGCAGCCGGTCAGCTCCGTGTTTTCGCGGCCGCTGGCAATGCTTTGGCGCGAGCGGGCGCAAATCCTTCTCGATTATGGGTTCGCACCGCGCAACATCTTCGAGCCGCGAATGTTGATTGACGTCAGTGCCGTCCTCAACGTCACTGCCGAGGCCCTCGCTTCCTTCTGCGCCCGCGATGACGCGCCGGTCGCCGTGATCTTTCCGGTCGAAAGGAATGAGTCGGTTCCGGAGGGTGTCCACGCATCGATCTGGACGCCGCCGCATCCGCGCTTTGTGACCGACAACAACGAAAAAATGGTCTGGCACGAGATCGATCGTTACGCCGGCGTGTCTTGCAGCAAGGCGCCTCGCGCCGGCGGCTGAGTGTCCGTGGTGTGCGTGATCCGCCGCAAGCGATCATCTGATATGTATTCGCAAAAGGGGACTTATCGGACGCGGTCCGCTAGAGGTGCGGGCTCCGTCGAGGACTTGCCGGCAAGCGCACAATGAAACGACGCTTCTTCACGCTCGACGTCTTCGCCGACCGCCCGCTTGCCGGCAATCCGCTGGCCGTCGTGCTTGACAGCGCCGGCCTCGACACAGCGGGCATGCAGGCGATTGCGCGCGAGTTCAATCTGTCGGAGACGACGTTCGTTCTCGAGCCGCGCGATCCCGTGAACAGTGCGGCGATCCGCATTTTCACGCCGGCACGCGAGCTTCCCTTCGCCGGCCATCCGACGATCGGCAGCGCCGTCATGATCGCGGTCGATCGCGCGCCGGAAATGATTGGGCGCGGCGATCTGCAGATCGCGCTTGAAGAGGAGGTCGGACCGGTTCGCTGCAATGTGCGGCGGAAGGGCAAAGCGTATTTTGCGTCGTTCGCGCTTCCGGCGCTTCCGTTCATGGTCCCCGGCGCGCCCGATGTTCCGCAGGCGGCGGCTGCGTTGGGACTCGCGGCATCGGAGATCGGCTTCGACCAGCATCGCATCTCACGTTATTCCTGCGGCACGCCCTACACGTTCGTGCCCGTTTCCGGATTGGAGGCGATTGCGCGCGCCGCGCCCGATCTCGCGCGCTTCCGGCACATATTCGGCGAGATGGGCGTCTTTCTCTATACGCGCGAGACTGCGAACGCCGAGAATGCCGTGCATGCGCGCATGTTCGCGCCGCAATTCGGCATCATCGAGGATCCGGCAACAGGATCGGCTGCGGCTGCTTTTGCCGGCGTGGCGCAGGAATTCGAATCGCCCGAAGATGGCATCCACACGATCACGATCGAGCAGGGTTTTGAAATGGGCCGGCCGAGCGTCATCAATCTCACGATGGATATTGCGGGCGGCAAATTGACCGCCGGCGAGATCGGCGGTTCAGCGGTGATCGTTTCGCAAGGGACGATCGACGTTTGAGCGCCGACCTGCGCATCGAGGCGGTCGATGCAATCGACATCCACGTCGAGCAATACGATTGGCCCTTCGCACGCGCGCGTGCGCGCGACATCGACGCGCATTGGCGTAAGCTCAGGGCCGCACGGCCGCACTTGTTCAACGGACGCGTTTTTCTGTTTCGCAATCTGCAGATCGCAGAAGCGCATTTGACCGGGTCGTGTTTTGAGGTCGACTTCAAGGTCTTCATTGCCGCGCGGGACTTTGGCCATCCGGACAAGACTGTCTTCAATTGCTTCGCGCAGGGCGCGCTGCGTGCTCTGGACGGCGCGTTTCTACTCGGCGAAATGGCGGCACACACGTCAAATGCCGGCCGAATCTATTTTCCGGCGGGAACACCCGATACGAGCGATGCGGTCGACGGCCGCGTCGATCTCGATCTAAGCGTCATGCGCGAGCTGACCGAAGAGACCGGCCTTCGGCCTGACGATATCGCGCCGGCGCCCGGCTGGACGGTCGTCTTCGACCACCAGATGGTTGCGTGCCTGAAACCGATGCGGCTGAAGCTCGATCGCGCGGCTGCACTCGCGCAGATCGCCGCTCACATCTCAAGTGAAGAGCACCCGGAGCTCGCGCGCATCCATGTCGCGTCGTCGCGCGGCGACATTGTTGCCGCGCGCATGCCACTCTTCATCCAGGCTTATTTGAACCGCGAACTCGCCTGATCTTGGGTGACGTTAGGCGGGATAGCCGTGGCGGGCTTTGCTCGAGCGCACGAGACCGATCGCTTCGCTGTCGCGACCGGCAGAGCAGGCCGCGTCGGCGCGGGCGATTTCGCTCTGGAACTGCGCGTAGACCGACTTGTTGACGTTGCCCGTGTCGAAATCGTTCTTCATCACGGCCCTGTAGCGCGCGATCTCGCCGGAACAGCCGCTGCTGCCCTGAGATGCCAATTGCGCGACGCCTGTCTCCGGCGCATTTCCGGCAACCGGGCTCGCGGATTTGCAGCCGGCGAGCGCAAGGCTCCAAACGGCGATTGCGGCGAATACGGCCGATACCGGCGCGGCTTTGCGGACTTCAATCATGGCTTCACACGTCCAGAGGACGCCCCCTGCGGGCAGGATCGCTCACATGCCCGCAGGGTCAAGCCGCTCAGCCCGCATCGGTGCGCTTTCTCACGCACCGATGCAAAAGTGCATCACTTATCGAGGTCTCACTTATCGAGGTCTTGCGCCATCTTCAGATGGTCTTGCAGCGTCGGCAGCGTCTTGTTCGCCCAACCCTTCAGGTCCGCATTGTCGCCGCCCTTGCCGTAACGTTCGAACAGCGACACGGCGTCCTTGTGCGCGCTCACCTGGTCGGAATGGTATTGCTTCGTGAAGTCCTTGCCGTTCAAGCCTTTTAACTTGTCGAGCATGCTCTTTTGCGATGACGACATGTCGGTCGGAAGATTGACGCCCGTGAGCTTGCCGCTCGAGGCCATCGATTTCACGTCCGCCGTCGTCTTGGTATGATCGGCGACCATCTTCTGAGCGAAGGTCTTCGTCTGCGCATCGTCGGACTTCTGCGCGGCGAGCTGGCTCGCTTGGATTTCGAACATGTCGCTCATCGCGGCTTCGTTGACGAAATCCTGGGTCGAGGGCGTGATGCCGAGCGCCGAATTCACACCTGTCTTTTCGCCGACCGACTGCGCGAAAGCCGGCGCGGCAAGGACGCCCGCCGCCACGAGGCAGACCGCGAAAACACCTGATTTTATCATAGGTTAACTCCCGAGCATGTGTTTTGGTGTGCTCAGAACCGCGAGCATCGCTTGCGGTTCCAGCTCGGCCCGACGAGGTTTCACACACCACTTCGGGCTGCCTTGCGTGCTCCAACACACGGTCACCGGGATTGCATGTGACTATGAGCTAAGCTGAACTGGTTGGAAGCAGACGAGAGACCAATGAAAGACGGGCTCTACTCCATTCACGTCCAGCTCGGCGACGGCCGCGAGCGCAAAGGCAGCGGCGTTCTCGTCTTCAACAACGGCACGATTCTCGGCGGCGATGCGTTTCTTTTCTACACCGGCCACTATGCGGTTACGGGTTCGACCGTGCGCGGCGAGGTTATCGTCAATCAACACACGCCGAGCCACGACGCCAATCCGATTTTCGGCGGCGCCGATGTCGGCATCGGATTTTCGGGTGCGTTCGACGATCAGCAGGCGACAATCAGCGGCATGGGCCTTGTCGGAAGCCACAGCATGATCTTCCGCGCGACCTTGCGCCGGATTGCAAGCATCGAAGGCGTGCCGGAGTTTCGCTTGCAGAGAGGCGTGCTGTCGCCGGTTACTTAAATCGCGGCAAGCACGCGCTTACGCTGGCGCCAGAACCGCCGGCGGTTGCGTCGGACGCATGAGCGCCGATGCGATCTGCACTGCGCCGGCCAACAACCCGGTCGCGACCGCGAGCCGCCACGCGAGATCGTACGAGCCGAGCGCGTCGTACAAGAGACCGCCGCCGAACGCGCCGACAAAGCTGCCGATCTGGTGGCCGACAAAGGCGATGCCTTGGATCATCGCCTGCCAACGCAGGCCGAACATTTCCGCGATCGCGCCGGCAACGAGCGGTATGACGCCGAGCCAGGTGAAGCCCATCAAAGCCGCAAAGACGAGCGTCGTTGCGGGCGTTGCCGGCCAGTAGAAATACGCGCCGAGAACGGCCGAGCGCAGGATATAGACGCCGCCGAGCAGAACCAACTTGTTCCAGCGGCCGCCGGCCCAGCCAAAGAACAGGCTGCCGAGCACGTTGAAGCCGCCGATCATCCCGA
Source organism: Methylobacteriaceae bacterium (assembly GCA_019242655.1). GTDB lineage: Bacteria > Pseudomonadota > Alphaproteobacteria > Rhizobiales > Beijerinckiaceae > JAFASC01. The sequence goes on along the minus strand of JAFAVH010000160.1, from coordinate 1,588 downwards.
GCGCTTCGGCAGAGAGCATCGGATCCATGCCGCAAAGCGACAGGTAGGTCGGCAGATGTGTCGTCAGGAAGACGAGCTGCAGCCCGCAAACGAAGAAGGCGATGGCGATGACCATGAACGGGCCGTTCTTGATCGCCGCGGCAAATGCCTGTCCGGCCGAGCGGTCGTCGACGCCGCCGGGGAGCGGCGGGGGCTCCGGCATCTTGTCGGCGCGTCCGGCAATCCAGGCGGCGGGGATCATGATGCAGGCGAGCGCGACGAAACCGGCGACGCCGATACGCCAACCATATTCAGCCTGCAGCGACTGTCCGATCGGCGCGGCGATCATCGCGCCGAGCGATCCCGCGGCGGACACGATGCCGAAAACGAGGCTCCGGAGCTGCGCCGAGACAGCGCGCGCGGCGACCGACATTGCCAGCGCCGATGCCGTGCAAGCGAGCGAGGCGCCGATCAGGATGCCGGCGCCGATCATCACGCCGGTGAGGCCGTTGGCGGTCGCAAGCGCGACGAGGCCCGCGACATACATGAAAGCGCCGACGACCATGATCGGGCGGAAGCCGAACCGCGGCGTCAGCGCGCCGGCGACGGGCTGCAGGAAGCCCCAGGCGAGATTCTGGACGGCGATCGCCAGCGTGAAGTCTGAGACGGAGATGTGCACGTCTTGCGTCAGCGGCTGCATGAACAGCCCCAGGCTGTGACGCAGGCCCATGCTGAGGCTGAGCATGATCGAGGCGCCGATGAGGATCGGCACCACCGGCCGCAATGCCTGCAAGTTCGAGCGTAGGGCGGCCATCGATCGGCTCCGATTAGCGCAAGTGGCATAGGCTTTTGCTGCGCTGCGACATCCTGTCAACCGCAGCGGGTGCAAAGCAGTTATGCGGCGCTTCTTACGGGGAGCGGTTATGCAGCCGCCGTTCCCAATCGAGCGCTTGGCGCACGATCGCGCTGAGATCGTCGTGCTGTGGTTTCCATCCGAGTTCGGCGCGAATGCGATCGTTGGAAGCGACGATCGCGGCGGGGTCGCCGGCGCGGCGGCCCGATTTGCGCACGGCGAAATCGACGCCGGAGACCTGTTTCACCACGTCGATCACTTCGAGCACGGAATAACCGCGGGCATAGCCGACATTACAGGTGAGATTGCCGCCACCGGCGCGCAGATAGCGCAACGCATCGACATGCGCGCGCGCCAAGTCCGTCACCTGGATGTAATCGCGCAGGCAGGAGCCGTCCGGCGTCGGATAATCCGTGCCGAACACCTCCATGGCGGAACGCCGCCCGAGCGCGGTCTGCACCGCGACCTTGATCAGATGCGTCGCGTTCGGCGTCGATTGTCCGACGCGGCCTTGCGGATCGGCGCCGGCGACATTGAAATAGCGCAAGACCACGTAGGAAAGATCGTGCGCTTTCGCCGTGTCCTCGAGCATCCACTCGACCATCAACTTTGAGCGCCCATAAGGCGACATCGGCTTCAGCGTCTCGGTTTCACTGACCGGTACCTGCGCCGGCTCGCCGTAGACGGCGGCGGTCGAGGAGAAGATGAAGTGCTTCACGCGGCAATCGACGGCGCAGGCGAGCAGCGTGCGCGCCA
>JAFAVH010000298.1 GCA_019242655.1 Methylobacteriaceae bacterium | reverse complement strand
TGTCGGACGCTGCGCAAACGCGGCATCAGCCCGTCGTAGAGGGGCCGTCGTCGACCCATCGCGCGGTCCTGGCACAGGTGACGGTGCTTCCGCTTCCGCCCCGACGGCCGGCCGACGTGACGTCTGTAGCGGCGTCTTCTGAGGCGCCGGCAACGCTTGCTGCCGAGCCGGTAGAGCCAGCCGCAAAGCGCGCTACGATCTGGGGCGTGGATCTCCCGCATTTCGTGCCGACCGGCGCGGCGGTGATGGATAAGCTCGCAAACGTGAAGGACAGGATCGGCGGTCTGATCCATGTCTCAAGCCGTTGAGACCACACGCGACGGCCTGATCAAAGCAGCAATTGCCGTCTTCTCTGCCAAAGGCTTTGAAGGCGGCTCAGTCCGCGAAATCACGCAAGCGGCCAACGCCAATCAGGCCGCGATCAACTACCATTTCGGCGGCAAAGAGGGGCTTTATCGGGAGGTCCTGAAGGCTTCCATCCAAGCTTTTACGGAACTCAGCCCACTCGACGCGGACCGGCTTGCCGCGATGGACGGCCCACAGGCGGTCGAGACCTTCATCCGCACGCAATTGAAAGCGCTGAACCGCCGCGATCAGCTCGGCCGGTTCCTGCGCATTTTCACCTGGGAGACGCTCACGCGCACGCAGGTGTTCACCGAGTTCCTGGCCAGCGAGAAACTGCCGATCTTCGAGGTGGCCGAGATTATCGTGACGAAGTTCCTGCCGCAGAACACGGAGCGCAACGACCTGTCGATCGCGATTTTCTGGTTACTGTCGCAGATCGAGACCTTCATCCGGCCGGAGCGTCTCGAGCGGCCGCCCTACAATCTGAAAGTTGACGAGAGCTTCATCGAGCGTCTCGGCGACCGCCTTTCCGCGCTGACAATCGCCGCCTTATCCGCTTTCGGCGCCGATCAGCGCCGCAGCTTCTCGCCGGCAAGCCAAGCGGCGCCATCGTTATAGAGCTGCTCGACCTCGGAGCCGTCGAGACCGGGCATATCGGGTTTTACCTTGTAGCCGATCTTCGTCTGGAGATAGGCGAGATGGCGATATCCCTCCGGAAACCGCGCGAGCAGGCTTTTGTCGAGTTCGAGCCGTGCGCCGGGCTCGAGTGGATCGAGCCGATCCTTCTCGTAAATCGGCTGACGCAGGACCATTCCCCAGCGGCCATCGCGCTTCTCCAGGAAGTCGTAGAAGCGCCCCGTGCAAACCACGTCGCACATGACGCCCTCGACCGGCGCTCGCTGTGAGATCGTCATCTTGGTCTGCGCGATCGCGCGCCCGCCGGCAACATCGATCGACATCCCGCCGAGGAAGTGGAGGATGCGCACGCCGCGCTCGTATCCCTCGCGGCTGACCTTGATGAATTCGTCAGCCGTGCCCTGAAACCAAGTCGCCATCATCCGCCCGTCCTCATGCCAGACGGTGCGGAAGCGATCCCACATGAGGGCGTCGCGCCAGATCGCCCAATTCTCGATGAGATCGCGGATGAGAAGGCGGTCAGGGTCGACGCCCCCGACCGCCTCAGGCATGACCTGCGGCAGCCGAGAGATATCCCGGATCGATGCCGATCCGCCGCATGGCCTTCTCGTATTTCAGCTCGATCGGCGTATCGAAGACGAGCGCCGGATCGGCTGGGCAGTTCAGCCAGCCATTGTGCTGGATCTCCGATTCGAGCTGCCCGGCCGCCCAGCCAGCATAGCCGAGGGCGAGGATAGCCCGATCCGGCCCCGCCCCCTTGGCAATCGCGCGCAGGATGTCGACTGTGGCCGTCAGCGAGACGCCATCGTCGATCGGCAGGGTCGAGTTGTCGATGAAATAGTCGGCCGAGTGCAGGACGAAGCCCCTGCCCGTCTCGACCGGGCCACCCTTGAGGACGCGTACTGACTCGGCCCGCTTCGGCAGCCGGATCGATTCCTCCGGCGCGATCACCTCAAGCTGGACCAGAAGTTCGGGAAAGCTCACCTTGGAGGCCGGCTGATTGACGATGATCCCCATCGCGCCGTCCTCGGAATGGGCGCAAAGGTAAATCACAGCGCGGGAGAAACGGTTGTCGCCCATGCCCGGCATCGCGACGAGCATCTGCCCATCGAGAAAGCTCGACATGCGCCGCGACGTATCGAAGGGCTTCATGGAACCCATCGTAGGTCTCACCCCGAAGCTTCACAAGGCGGCTAACGCGATTGTGAGAGACGCCAACCGCGCAAGACGCTGGTGGCGCAACCCATGACAGAATACGAATGTTCCATGCCGATGTCCTTGACCCGCATGCAGCTTCCGTTCCTTGCGATAATGGTTACGTGCAGCCTGTCGGCACCTGCGCGCACACAAGACAGTGCCTCGGCCTGGGTAAATGCGCCGAAGTCGGCTGCGCGGCTCATTGCCGCGCCGGTGGGCGAAGGTGCCTACCACGCCGGCATCGAGATCAAGCTCGCGCCGGCAACGATCACCTATTGGCGTTCGCCCGGCGAATCCGGAGTGCCCCCGGTCTTCGATTTCTCGCATTCGTCGAACCTGCGGAGCGCCGACGTGAGCTTTCCCGCGCCAAAGCGGATCGACGAAGGCGGCAGCGACGTGTTCGGCTACGAGGGCGGCGTCGTGCTGCCGGTCCGCGTCGTTCCGCAGGAACAGGGCAAGCCCGTCGATCTTGCACTCGAGCTCGATTACGCGGCCTGTGAGAAAATCTGCCTGCCGGTGCATGCAAGCCTGCAACTGCGTGTGCCAGGTGGGAATGCGAGCGAAACGCAAACGCTCGCAGCGGCAGAGGCGCGTGTGCCGCGACGCCTCTCCGACGCGGAGACCGCGCGCGACGTTGCGATCACGCCTGTTGCGGGCGGCGACAAGCCCACCTGGCGTCTGCATTGGCGCGGAACGCCAGCAGCAGACCTGTTCGCCGAGCCGCCCGACCTCTTCTTCATCGAGACGAAGCGTGAAGGCGATGACTTCCTCGTCACGCTGGCCGAACACCCGAAGGACGCATCTCTTCCCAGCGTCCCCGTGCGCTTCACGCTGACCGGACCGCAATCCGTCGAATTCGCGCTGCATCTCGACGCCGAGGCCACAAAGCCATAGGTTCTCGCGCGGCAGCGTGAGCATGCGCGCGTGGAGAGACAAATGACGATCAAGGTCGGCGACCGCATTCCGAATGCAACATTCACGGTCATGACTTCGGATGGTCCGCAAACGCGGACGACAGAAGATTTTTTCAAAGGCCGTCGCGTCGTTCTGATCGGCGTTCCCGGCGCATTCACGCCGACCTGCCATCGCAACCACCTGCCCGGCTTCGTGAGCAAAGCCGACGAAATTCTCGGCAAAGGCATCGATGAGATCGCAGTGACCGGCGTGAACGATGTGTTTGTCATGGACGCGTGGTCAAAACACAGCAACGCGGAAGGCAAGGTCACATTTCTCGCCGACGGCAGCGCCAGTTTCGCCAAGGCGATCGGTCTGTCGCTCGACCTGAGCGAGCGCGGCCTCGGCACGCGTTCGCAGCGCTACTCGATGTTGGTCGACGACGGTGTCGTGCGCAAACTCAGCATCGAGGAAAGCCCTGGAAAGGCCGAACTTTCTGGCGCCGATGCGTTATTGAAGGCGTTGTGACACGCAGCAATTTTCCTCGGTGCTTAGCCGCCCTGGTCCGCAGCGGTGGGCGAGGCGAGATTGTCCCAATCGTGCAAGAATATCCCCTCAAAATAGGCGGCTGCTTCGGCATTGAAAATGATGAGGCCGGCGTCGCGATTGCGCAGCGTGCCGTCGGCCGACCAATTCTGGCTGCTGACCATCACGGTCTGGCTATCCACGACGACACCCTTGTTGTGCACTTTGGGTTGCCGGCGTAGCACCTCGGCGGGGATACCGGCATCGACGACCTTCTCGACCCAATCGTCGGTCTGAAATTCGCTGGTGATCAAGCGTACATCGATGTTGGCATCTACAAGCGCCTTGACTGCAGCGATTAGCGCGTCGTGCTCCTCATCCCCGTCGCGCCCGCTCGGGTGGATATATTGGGTCTGCATAAAGAATTTCTGCCGCGCCGATTCGATCAGCGGCTTGACGTTTTCCTTGTAATTGTCGGGGGTCAGCAGCGGCTGGATTTTGATGTTGCCGGTCAGAGTCTTCGGCGTAAAGAACTTGCGCGGTTGACGCGGCACGGCGAGAGCCAAGGCGGGCACTTCAGGCTGGTCCGCAAAAACCTCTGCCACCAGCGCCATTCCTTGCGGACCCGCCTTCGCCTCCTCGCTGCTGGCGATCTCGAAATCGTGACGCAGGAACGCGCGGAATTTGTCCGCAAGCTCGTGACTTGTCGCGATTACATGCCAGTCACGGTCGTGACCGCTGGCGATCTTACGCGCCGCCTGCTGATCGCTTAAGTCGATCTCAGGCTGGTTGCTGTTGTTCCAATTGCCGGAGGAAAGCCAAAACGTATCATCCTCACGCACGGCAACTTTGATGTGATAAGCATTCGGGTAAATCCAAACCGGCGCCAATCGATCGCTGTTTGTCAACGCCCATGCGCCGGAGAAGTTATCCCCCAGAGCGTCCGTCAAGGCATCTTGCGTTTCCTCGTCCGTTTGATCGCGGCCCGGATTAGGTGCGGGGTGGTCGAGCGTTAAGGTCAGCTTCTTGCCGCCTGTCATCGCGTTTTTCATGGCATCGAGGATATGCGCCGACGTGAAGTCGTACATTCCAACGACGAGCTCCTGCCGAATGCCGGCAATAAACTTCGAGAGTTGATCCCACCCTGCATCTGGGCTTGCATGCAGCACGAGCGAAACTTTGCTTGTGACGGCATCCAAGTTTGCGCCGTAAGGGCCCGTATAATCGATCTGCGGCTTATGCGCGTGCGCGGTCATGGTGAAAGCCGCGGGAGGAGCCGGTGACGGGCGTGGAGTGCCGGTCGCGGGATCGAGAAATATCTCGTCCGGAAACTCCGGCTGGCGCAATTCGTGGCGCGCCGCGCTGAGTGCAACATACTTTGCCGGCTCGGTCGCCTTCATCAGCTGAATTGGATTCGCCTCGCGGATTTCAACCGGCACATTGCCGATCGTTTTCGGCAGCGCTGCCGCGACCTCAGCCTTCTTTCCCGGAAGAACCGTAACGACGATGGCCCGCTCGCCCGTTATGCCCGCCGGGGTAAACTTCCACCCGGAGCGCGCGGATATGATTCCGGGTTTTTGAAACGTCGCGAGATTAGCTGTCAGTGCGCCCTTGGCATCATCGATCGCCAGCATAATGGCCTCGCAAGAATTGAACTTTCAATAATCTCATTTAGCATCCACAAACTGCGCTTTTGCAACAAAAAATCTCAGCGGCTCGCTTTGACAGGAGCGTTGCGCCGTATCGCAGCGCGCGCCAATTCATCAGCGCGTTCGTTGCGCATGTTACCGGCGTGGCCACGCACCCATTTCCAATGAATGTCGTGTTTCGCGGCAGCGGCTTCGAGCCGCTGCCAGAGATCGACATTCTTTACCGGCGTCTTCGCGGCAGTTACCCAATTGCGCTTCTTCCAGCCAGCGAGCCATTTCGTGATTCCTTCTCGCAGATATTGCGAGTCGGTATGCAGGTCGACGCTGCACCGCCGCGTCAGCGCCTCAAGCGCGGAGATCGCCGCCATAAGTTCCATGCGGTTGTTTGTCGTCAGCGGCTCACCGCCGGAAAGTTCCTTCTCCTTGCCGCCGGAGACGAGGATCGCGCCCCATCCCCCGGGACCCGGATTGCCGGAACAAGCGCCGTCGGTCCAAATTTCGACGCGCTCGCTCACGCAGCGAGCCCGAATTCGCGCGCGCTGACGACTTTCTGATGGAAACGCAGCTTGCGCATATATTCGATGGGATCTTTCGGCTTAACCAGCGCGCCCGGCGGCACGTTCAGCCAATCGACAAGTCGCGTCAGCAGGAAGCGGAGTGCCGAGCCGCGCGCGAGAAGTGACAACGCGTCGCGCTCGTCGGGCTCAAGCCGCCGCACGCTCTCATAGCCGGCGAGCAACGCCATACCTTTCGTCATGTTGAAGGATGCGTCCGGCTCGAAGCACCATGCATTAAGGCAGATGGCGACTTCATAAGCGAAAGCATCATTACACGCGAAATAAAAATCGATGATACCGGAGCAGACGCCATTGAGGAAAAACACATTGTCCGGAAAAAGATCGGCGTGAATGACTCCGCCCGGTAAACCGGAGGGAAAATGCCGCTCCTGAAACGCAAGCTCCTCTTCCAGAATCGCGCGGAGACCAGGCACAACGCTATCGGCGCGCGATGCCGCGGCATCGTAAAGGGGACGCCAGCCGGCGAGCGAAAGGGCGTTCTTTCGATGTAGCTGAAAATCCCCGCCCGCGTGGTGAAGACGCGCCGCCATTTCGCCCACCTGCCCGCATTGCGTCGCATCGGGCCGGCGCGGCGACATACCCTCGAGAAAGGTGACGATCGCCGCCGGACGGCCCGCAAGGCGGCCGAGCACTTCGCCGATGCGATTCTTCACCGGTTGCGGACACGTGATGCCGCGTTGAGACAAATGGAACATCAACCCCAAAAAGAAGGGCAAGTCCTCTTCGCGAACGCGCTTTTCGTAGAGCGTGAGAAAATAATATCCGCTCTGCGTGTGCAGCATGAAATTCGAATTTTCGACACCTTCCGCGATGCCTTTGAACGATAGAACGGGTCCGAGATCATAGGCCTGCAGAAACGCAAAAAGTTCCTCGTCCGAAACGTCGGTGTAAACGGCCATTTTATTCTAGCTGAAGCGGAATGGATTCCCCATTGGGGTCAACGGAGAGTCCGTCGTAGCGGCGCAATCCGCCCCCGTCAACGCGGGTTGACGCGAAGCGCTGGACCGCGCACCTCCCGATGCGCAATAACTCGCCCGGACGTAAATGCTCGTTCCTTCCTGGCTTTGGGCCGTCTTCACGATCACCGCCGCAGGTGCGCAGACACTGCGCAACGCGATGCAGCGCGATCTCATCGCGACGCTCGGCACGGGCGGCGCGACTTACGTGCGCTTTCTCTTCGGTTTGCCCTTCGCGGTGCTCTTTCTCTGTCTTGTCGCAATCGGCACACGCGAAGTGCCACCGCTGCCCGACGCACGCGCACTCGGCTTCACGCTAATCGCTGCCGTCTCGCAGATTTTCGCCACGGCGCTCATGCTCGCCGCGATGCGCGAACGCGCATTCGTCGTCGCGATCGCCTACACCAAAACCGAACCGATTCTCGTCGCCCTGTTCGGGCTCATCGTTCTCGGTGATAGGCTCAGCGCCGCAAGCGTGATCGCCATTCTCGTTGCGACGTCAGGCGTCATGCTGATGTCGTGGCCGCGCGCGCGGGCGGACGAAAAGGCCTATTCCTGGCGCCCGGCGGCTTACGGCCTCGTATCCGCTGCCTCTTTCGCCCTTTCCGCCGTCGGTTATCGCGCCGGCATCATCGCGCTCGATCTCAAGAATTTCATTGTCGCGGCCTCGACGATCCTTGCCTGCGGCCTTGCAATCCAAACGGCCCTGATCCTCGTCTATCTGACCTGGTTTGATCGTGCTCTTCTCGCGGCAATCGGCCGCCTTTGGCGCGCGTCGATGACCGCCGGCTTCATGGGCGCGCTTGCCTCGCAATTCTGGTACCTCGCTTTCGCGATCGATACCGCGGCGCGCGTGCGCACATTGGCGCTCGTTGAGATGATCTTCGCGCAGATCGCGACGCGGCGCTTGTTTCGCCAGGAGACGAGCCGACGCGAGCTCGCCGGCATGGCGATGATTATCGCCGGTGTCGTGCTCTTGCTGTGGGGCTAACGCTCGCGCTTACGCCGGCTGCGGCGCGCGCTCGCGCAATTCCTTCGGCAACGGGAAGAACACGTTCTCGTCCGCCGTCGAGACCGTTTCCACCGAGATCGTGTAACGCTCGGCAAACGCGTCGAGCACTTCCTCGACGAGGACCTCGGGCGCCGAGGCGCCGGCGGTCACGCCAAGCGATTTGATG
>JAFAVH010000209.1 GCA_019242655.1 Methylobacteriaceae bacterium | reverse complement strand
TGGAAAAATCGCGAGCACGAATTCGACTCGCGATGACGTGCCATGACGAGCGTTGCGACGGGCGAGACGCGGCGCGGCTCGCGATGCCTCCTGTTCTTGCCGATCATCGCCTTCGCCGCGCTCGCCGCGCTCTTCTTCATCCGCCTCTATGCAGGCGACGCCTCGCTTCTGCCATCGGCGTTGATCGGCCGGCCGGTGCCGAGCTTCAATTTGCCGCCGCTTGAGGGAATGTCGTCGCCCGGACTTTCCGACGCCGATCTGCGGCAGGGACGCGTGAGTGTCGTGAACGTCTTTGCTTCCTGGTGCGTCCCGTGCCACGCCGAGCATTCCGTTCTGATGGAGCTTGCGCGCGATCCGCAGCTTCAGGACCGCGTCGCGCTTTTCGGTCTTGCCTATAAGGACCAGCCGGAAAATACCCGGCGTTTCCTGGGTCAGGGCGGCAATCCTTTCGCGCGCATCGGAGTCGACGCATCGGGTCGAACCGCGATCGATTTCGGCGTGTATGGCGTGCCAGAAACGTACGTGATCAAGAGCGACGGTACGATTGCTTACCGTTTTGTCGGACCGCTTTCGCAGGAATCGCTGCGGCAGGTGCTCTTGCCGCAGATCATTGCGGCGTCGCACTGATCCGCCGCAACGTCGACGCAATCTTATCCGGGAGGAGCTGCGGTGCCCACCGTCAGGATCGGATCGGGCGCCGGATATTCCGGCGATCGCATCGAACCGGCTGTCGAGCTCGCCGAAAAGGGCGATATCGACTATCTCGTCTTCGAATGTTTGGCCGAGCGCACGATCGCCCTTGCGCAGCAAGCGCGGATGAAGGACCCGGCAGCCGGCTACGAGCCGCTTTTGCCGGCACGCATGCGCGCAGTCCTGCCGACCTGGCACGCCAAGAAAATTCGCATCGTCACGAATATGGGCGCCGCCAATCCCATCGCGGCTGCTGAAGCGACACGTGAGATTGCGCGCGCTCTCGGCCTGAAAGGGGTGCGGATCGCGGCGATCACCGGGGACGACATTCTAGCCGCCGCAAAAGCAGCAGACGTTCCGCTTGAAGATGGCGGCACGATCAATCAGCTCGGCAACCGCACGATTTCGGCGAATGCGTATATCGGCGCGCGTCCCATTGCAGATGCACTCGCCGACGGTGCCCACATCGTCATCACCGGCCGTGCGGCAGATCCCGCTTTGTTTCTCGGTCCCTTGCTGCATGAATTCGATTGGGCGATGGATGATTGGGATATGCTCGGGCAGGGCACGGTCGTCGGCCACCTCCTTGAATGCGCGGGCCAGATAACTGGCGGCTATTTCGCCGATCCCGGCGTCAAAGACATGCCGGACCTCGCCCGCCTCGGCTTTCCCATCGGCGAAGTGCGCGAGGACGGCGAGCTTGTCGTGACGAAAGTCGCTGGCTCCGGCGGACGCGTCACCCCGGCGACGGTGAAAGAGCAACTGCTCTACGAAATCCACGATCCGACGAGATATTTTCAGCCCGACGTGATCGCCGACTTCTCCGCGGTGCGTATCGAAGAGATCGGGCCCGACCGGATCCGTGTCGTCGGCGGCCGTGGCGCACCGAAGACGGGTTTACTGAAGACGTCGGTTGGCTACCTCGATTCGTTCGTCGGCGAAGGTCAGATCTCCTATGCGGGACCCGGTGCTGTCGCGCGCGGTAAACTCGCGCTCGATATTGTGCGCGAGCGGCTTGCGCTCACCGGCGTCGCGATGAACGAGTCGCGTTTCGAGCTTATCGGCGTCAACGCGCTTCATGGCGACCGTGCGATGGAGGCAGCCGAACCTTACGAAGTGCGCGTCCGCGTTGCCGGCCGCACCGACTCGCTCGCGGAAGCGACGCGCATCGGCAATGAAGTCGAGACGCTTTACACGAACGGCCCGGCAGGCGGTGGCGGCGCATGGAAATCTGCGCGCGAGATCGTCGCGGTCGCGTCGACCCTCGTGCCCGAAAGCGTTCTACAACTAAAGCGCACAATTTTGGAGACATGAAGCGTGAAACTGCGCGCGCTTGCTCACTCGCGTACGGGCGATAAGGGGAATATTTCGAACATTTCGGTAATTGCCTTCCGCGATGAGGATTATCCGTATCTGTGCGAGCATGTGACGGCCGAGCGGGTGAAGCAGCACTTCCACGGCATCGTGACAGGCGAAATCGTGCGCTACGAGTTGCCTTCCATTTCCGCCCTGAATTTCGTTCTGAAGGGTGCGCTTGGCGGCGGGGTCACACGCTCGCTGGCGCTCGATGCGCACGGCAAGGGACTGAGTTCGGCCCTGCTCGACCTGGAACTGCCTGAGCCGATTGCGCCGACCTTTCCCGCCTGATCTCTCGAGGTGGAACAGGGCTTGCAAACAGCCGCCCTCCACTGTTTGGTTGCCAAGACAAAGGCCGCACTCCGCGAGGGAATGATGTTCAGACTAGGTAATGCGCGGCGAGGCTGCCGACTGCCGCTTTTGGCGGTTCTCCTCAGCCTTTTCGCAGCTGGCGCCGCTCACGCGCAAACGAAGATACGGTTCACGCCCGATTGGATTCC
>JAFAVH010000186.1 GCA_019242655.1 Methylobacteriaceae bacterium | reverse complement strand
TTGCCGCCGCGATCTTCATCGCGTTCCCGCGGCTCGATCTCGCGGTGACGCAGGCCTTCTACGAACGAAACCACGCGTTCTACGGCACGACGCTGTTCGGCCGCACCTTTCGTGCAATCCTGCGCTTTGCATCCTACACGATCTTCGCGGCCTTCGCCCTCGCCTATGTCAGCGCGCGACTTTACGCCCGCAAGCGCCTTGTGCCCGCCGGGCGCAATCTCGCTTTTCTGGCAATCACATTGACGCTCGGTCCGGGGCTTCTCGTCAATGTGCTCATCAAAGAACATTCGCATCGCCCAAGACCCTTCCAGACGCAAGATTTCGGCGGCCAATGGCAGTTCCGCCCCTTCGGCCATTTTGACGGCCAATGCGTCACCGATTGCTCCTTCGTCTCGGGCGAGACTTCGAGTGCCGCCTGGTCGCTCGCCCCCGCGCTGCTGACACCGCCGCCCTGGCGTGCCGCGATGGTCGCCGCCTCCCTCTTGTTCACGTCCGTCATGGCCGTGGAGCGCATCGCTTATGGCGGGCACTACCTGTCGGACGTCGTATTCGGCGCGCTGCTCAACTGGCTTCTCGTGCTCGCCGCCGCGGTGCTGATGCGCATTCGCCCGCCGGGCTGAACTTGCGCCTCGGGGCTCGCTCCCTATAGTCGCGCCGCTTTTCCCTGGAGCGCCGATGGCTGCCAAGACCAACAAAGACATCAAACGCGTAGTGCTCGCCTATTCCGGCGGCCTCGACACCTCGATCATCCTCAAATGGCTGCAGGAAACCTACGGCTGCGAAGTCGTGACGTTCACCGCCGATCTTGGGCAGGGCGAGGAGTTGGAGCCGGCGCGGCAGAAAGCGTTGATGCTCGGTATCAAGCCCGAGCACATTTTCATCGAAGACCTGCGCGAGGAATTCGTGCGCGACTATGTCTTCCCGATGTTTCGAGCTAACGCGCAGTACGAGGGACAATATCTCCTCGGCACGTCGATCGCGCGGCCGCTCATTTCAAAGAAGCAGATCGAGATCGCGCACAAGGTCGGCGCCGATGCGGTGTCGCATGGCGCGACCGGCAAGGGGAATGATCAGGTGCGGTTCGAGCTCGGCTACTACGCGCTCGATCCCGACATCAAGGTTATCGCGCCTTGGCGCGAATGGGAGTTTCCGTCACGCGCGGCGCTGATCGAATATGCCGAGAAACATCAGATCCCAATCGCCAAGGACAAACGAGGCGAAGCGCCGTTCTCGACGGACGCAAACCTTTTGCACACGTCCTCCGAAGGCAAGGTGCTGGAAGACCCGAACGAGGAAGTGCCCGATTACGTCTATTCGCGCAGCGACGATCCGGAGAACGCGCCGAACGAGCCGCAATATGTGACGATCGATTTCGAGCGTGGCGACGCCGTTGCCGTTGATGGCAAGAAGCTGTCGCCGGCGGCGCTGCTGGCAAAGCTCAACGAGTTCGGGCGCAAGCATGCGATCGGTCGACTCGATCTCGTCGAGAACCGGTTTGTCGGCATGAAATCGCGCGGCATGTATGAGACGCCGGGCGGCACGATCCTCCTTGTCGCGCATCGCGGCATCGAGCAGATCACGCTCGACCGCGGCGCCGCGCATTTGAAAGACGAGATGATGCCGCGCTATGCCGAGCTCATCTACAACGGCTTCTGGTTTTCGCCGGAGCGCGAAATGCTGCAGGCCCTGATCGACAAAAGCCAGGATTTCGTCGCCGGCGGCGTGCGGCTCAAATTGTACAAGGGTTCGGCCTGGGTGGTCGGGCGCGAGAGCCCGTATTCGCTCTATGACCAGGACTTGGTGACGTTCGAGGAAGGCGCCGTCGCCTACGATCAGCGCGATGCGGAGGGTTTCATCAAGCTGAATGCGTTGCGGCTGCGAACGCTGGGAAAACGCGCAATGAGGAAAGGGTAAATCTGCAGACCGCGTTTGCGAAGCAATGACGGATGAGGGGGGCGTCATTGCGAGGACCCCGGACTTCATCCGGGGGACGAAGCAATCCAGAGCAAATGCTACAACATCGAAGAGTTTGCCCTGGATTGCTTCCCTGCGCTCGCAATGACGCTGGGGTAGCGACTCGCTCCACCCTCATGGGGCGTGCGTCATTCTTGGTGCGCATCGCTGCGCTGTCAAAAAGCTCTTTTGCGCATCAGCTTTGTCCGAAAACCGCCAGAGGGCGCCGCTCGAAACATCGGCGGCGCAAACAGCACTTTTCGGGCTGATGCGACTAGGACACGGGCGCCGAGCGGCCGATCCTAATTTTTTTATGCCGGTCGCCCGGCGCCCATGTGCGGCGATTTATGTCCCTTGCTTCCCGCATCTTCGCGGACCTGGTTGGCCTTGCGGCCACCTTGATCCACTCAAGCGATCTGAGCCGCGGACCGGTCGTAGTGCCGGACGGGCGGGTTACTCCGCGTCCGCGCGCCTTTCGACGCACGGCCACCGGTTTGCAAGAGCCTCCCGAGACGCGGGGCCGGTTGAACCCTACGCCGCAGGCGCCGCTTCCCGCCCGCATCGCCAGCAACCGGCAGACGATGCCCTAGGTGGGCGGGAACGGCAGTGTTGTAGGACTAAATTCATAGTTCTGTCAAGTGAATTATATGTGCGCGGGAGGCTACGTGGTTTTCGAGCGGATGGATCGTTCAGACCGCGGCGACGCAATCGATCTCGATGTCGAAATGGCCGGGCCATGCCGGGACGTTGACGAAAATTCGCGCAGGAGGATTTTTTGGAAAATATCGCGAATAAATCGCGTTGACGGCGGCAAACTTGTCGACCGACGTGCAATAGACATTGCATTTCAGGACGTTCTCTAGCGACGATCCGGCCGTCTCCAGACAGAGCTTCATCTGCTCGAGCACCAGCTCGGTCTGGCGCTCGATCGGCGCATTGACGACCTCGCCCGTGTCGGGGTCGAACGGCGGAAACCCCGAAACATAGATCGTGTCGCCATGCCGCGTCACGGCCGACGTTGGCGCCTTCCATCTTTCCAGATAGGTGGAAAGCGGCTCGACGCGGATGATTTCTCGTTTCACGCAGGGCTCTTGTGGTGTGTGGTAAGCAACGGCGTCTTCACTCTAAGACCCGCCGCAACGCCTGTCGAACGAAATCGCTTCGATATTGGCCGAACTAACGCGCGAGGCCAAGTAGGTAGTCCGTGTTATCAGCGGAGCGCATCGGGATAGACTTCTTTGATCTTACCTAGGTACTCTTTGGAAGTCTCGCTTTTGCAATTTTTGAACCTAGTCCGCGTAGTGATTTTGCCCTTGGTCGCTCATGAAAGATACCGTGGTCGGTGAGCGCGATGAAGATGACGCGATCTTCCAGAGGTTCAATGATCAGTAATACGCTATCGTCAATACCATGCCCGACATGCAGGTGAAGCCATCCATGGTCCTCCAACAGATAGTCGCGGCCGGGAGAGGCTCGATAGAAATGCGGCGGTAACTCCCGACCCGCTTCAATATGCTCCCTGATTTCGGCAATATTGTTCGCAAACTTATTGAGATCAATGCCCGGTTGAGTAATCAAGCGCCCTTGCCGATCGGTGATAACAATCACTTCCCTCGGAATCATTCCGAGTGTGCGCTTCAGCATTACTTGGTAAGAAACGACTTAATAAACTGCTCTCGAGTCATGTCCTTCGCACTGACGCGCTTTCCTTTTGAGTACGCTTGAGCAGCTACTCTAAATGCAACAGTATTCTTGTTTACGGTCAGATCCGCCCGTGAGCTCGTCTTTGCCTTTTTAGAACGAGCAGCGGGAGCTTTGGTTTTCGCAGCCGTTTTTGCCATACCAAAACTACCCCTTCCTGTGGAAACTGCCGAGGCAGTCTTTCTAACACGTATACCCACGCTTGTCCTCGGGTGCCTTTCAGCGAGTGCGACCTGGGGTTAAGCTATGCAGTTCTCACCCGGTCGATCCCGTCGCCCTCGCGCACCCACACCAACTCCCCCTCGCGAACCATGTAATTCACATGCGAGAGCACCTCGCTGAAGGCAAAGCTCATCTGGTGCGGATCGAGCGCGCGGTGGAAGATCACCGGCACAAGTTCCGCAGCAGTCTTCGGTCCCTTCGCGCAGGCATCGGCGATCATTGCGACACGCTCGTCATGATGCGCGATGAGCTCGTCGGCGCGCTGATGCAGTCCGTAAAACGGCAGCTGGTGTCCCGGCAGAACCAGCACGTCGTTCGGCACATTCGCCTGCAGGTTTCGCAGCGAGCGCAGAAACAGCCCGAGAGGGTCGCCATAAGGATCGACCGCCCAGACGCTGACATTCGGCGAAATCTTTGCGAGCACCTGGTCGGCGGCGAGAAACAGATTCTCTTCCGCGCAATAGAGCATGATCTGCTCCGGCGCATGGCCATCGCCTGAAAACACCGAGAAGACGCGCCCGCCGATCTTCAGTCTGTCGCCGGCGACAACGCGCGTGAATGTCGGCGGCAGCGGCGCGACCATGCGCAAATAGCCGTGGCCCTGCGTGCTGACGATCTTCGTCGTTTCGGCATCGAGGCCGTTGCGTTCGTAGAAGAGCCGGTAGGGTTCGGCGTCGAGCGCGCCAGGGGAGAGCGAAATGTTCCAACAGCCGAGATAGGCCGTCTGGCTGGTCAGAAGTGGCAGATCGAAGCGCTCCGCAAGCCAGCCTGCCAAGCCGATATGGTCGGGATGGAAATGCGTGACGATCAGCCGCGTCAGTTTTCGTCCGCCGAGCCCTGCAACCAGGCTTTCCCACGCTGCGCGGGTCGCCTCGTTGTTGATGCCGGTGTCGAGCACCGCCCATCCCTCGCCGTCCTCGATGAAGAAGATGTTCACGTGATCGAGCCGGAACGGCAGCGCGATGCGGGCCCAGAGCACACCTTGCGCGACCTCGATCATCTTTCCCGGCGCCGGTGGCTCCGCGAAGGGGAAGGTCAGGCCGCGGTCACGCGAGGCGATGTTCATGTCGGCTCCAGGCGGAAAGGTTGGCCCGTTCCTTAGAAGGCAAGCGCCGCCGCGTCCATGCTCGATCCCATGCTTTGGCTCCATGCTTGAACGGCAAAGGCTCCAGCCTACTTCTCGCCTTTAAGTTCGGGCATCGACGTGTCCTGGCGGATTGTCCGCCTCCGATCCCACGAGGCCGCATGCGGCGTACAGTGCTGATCGCGATTGCCGGCTGCCTCGCGACGGCCGCCATCGTTGCTCTTGCGGGCTATTTCTATGAGCGGCCGACAAGCCTGAAAGTCGCAGTCACGCGTGACACCGACGACTTCAGGCTCATGACCGCCATCCAGCATGTGTTCGGCAAAGAGCGCGAGTCGATCCGCTTCAAACTCGATCCGGTGAATGACGCCGCCGCGAGCGCCGCGGCCTTGGAAGACGGCGAGGCCGATCTCGCGGTCGTGCGCAGCGACATCGCCATGCCACCGAGCGGCCAGACGCTCGTCATCCTTCACCGAAATGCCGTCGTGCTGATGGTCCCGGCGGGATCGCCGATCACGCGCATCAGGGATTTGCGCAGCCACAAGATCGGCATCGTCAAGGGAACGGCCAGCGGCACCGGCAACCAGCACCTGCTCGAGACGATTCTCGCGCAATACGACATCGGCCCCGACATGGTCGAGTCGGTCGATTTGCGCGGCTTCGAGGTCTACACCGCCGTCGAGCAAAAGCGGGTCGACGCAGTGATAGCGGTGGGGATCACCGGCGAGACACGGCTCAACGAGATCGTCACTGCGGTCAGTCAGGCTGGCAAAGGCGCGCCTGTATTTCTGCCGATCACGGAAGCGCGCGCGATCGCGCAGCGTACACCGATTGTCGAATCGCTCGAGGTCGTGCGTGGCGCCTTCGGCGGCGATCCGCCGAAACCTGAAGCCAATTTCGAGACGCTGGCCGTCACGGTGCGGCTCGTCGCGCGCAGCACGCTGAAGGACAGCATCGCGAGCGACATCACCCGCTCGCTCTTCGCCGATCGATTGTCGATCGCCCAGAAGGAGCCGCTTGCCAGCCGAATCGAAGCGCCATCCACGGATAAGGGTGCTGCGTTGCCGACGCATCCCGGCACCGCCGCCTATATCGACGGCGAGGAGCAAACGTTTTTCGAGAAATACAGCGACTTCATCTATATCGGCGCAATGCTGCTGAGTGTGGTCGGATCGGCGGCCGCGGCGCTCGCAAGCCGACTGAAGAGCGATGGCGCTAACGACGTTGGAAACATGTTGGCGCGGCTCCTCGTGATCCTGAAAGCCGCACGATCCGCTGAAACGCTGGAGGATCTCGACGGGCTCGAACACGAGACCGACGAAATTCTCGTCTCTGCGTTGGCACATCACTCGCTGAATGCAGCAAGCCCGCAGATCAACACACTTTCCCTGGCGCTTGAACAGGCGCGCCTTGCGATCCGCGACCGGCGCCGCCAATTGCGCGGCGAACCGCGTCCGCCGCCGCGGCTCGAGGCGGTGAATCGGGCATTGCCGGGACCTTAAGCGAAAAGCTTACGCCAAGCCGATCTGCCGCGTCGCGCGCGGCGCATTCGGGCCTTGCAGGAAATAACGCGCCGCGATCGCGTTCGCGAGATTCATCAAATTGTTCTCGAAGCCAAGGATTTGCCGGCCGTCGAGGGTCATCGCATCGGTGACCGCGATGTCTGAGACGAGTTTCAAGGCGAGCTTCCGCGGCTGCTCCAAAATGCCGTTGTCGTCCAACACCGGCAGTGTCGCCAGGTGCTGGTCGATTTCCCCAATCTGGAACGCCGCCGAGCGCGGATTGAACGGATCGAGCAACGCCATGTCGCGCACCGGGCCCGGAGCGACGCCGCCCATGTAGCGCGTGCGATAGGTGATCTGTGAGTCGATAAGATCGAGCGCGACCTCGAGATCGTCGGCCGTTGCGCCATGCAGCGCGAAATTGCGCGCAAAGCGGAATGTGTTGATGCCGCGCTCGATACGCTTGCCGAGATCGAGGAAATGCCAGCCTGCGAGTCGGTTCAAGTTCTCCTTGGCGAGCCCGGCAATGGCATCGAGGATTTGCAATGTCCGCTCGAGCCGCTGCTCGAGATCGATACGTCGCTCGTCGCTGTCAACATGGGCGAGCCGCGCTTGCGCAGTGCCGATCAGGCGCCACATGTCGGACGACAAGCGCTCGCGAATGCTGGAGGCTGTCCGCGCCGCCTCTTTCGCAAGAGAGAGCGCGGAGCCGTAACACTCATCGTTGTCATCCATGACGGCGCCGAGCAAAAAAACCTGGGAATTCTTGCCGACCGCCTTGATCGGCTGCGCACCCCAGGCGGCGAGCAAGCGTTCAAGCCGCGTCACGGTTGCGGCAACATCGCCGCGCATCGCATCTGCGTCGATCAAGCGCGAGGCAAGACAGCGCGCGATGCGCAGCGTCGCTTCGCAGCGCTCGAGATAGCGCCCGAGCCAAAACAAATTGTCCGCGGCGCGACTCGGCAACACGCCATAGGTACGGCGGATGGCGATCTTATCCGGCGCCGGCAGAAGCGTGAATTTGTCGACCGGCTTGTCGGCGAGAACCCAGACATCGGCGGATTGCACACCTTCGCCCATCGACACCGCGCGTGCATCGAGCCGATCGGAAATACGGCAGAAGCCGCCCGTCATAACGTGCCAATTGCCATCCGCACCGACCGCCGCATAAACACGCAACACGAATGGCCGCGGCACGAGCGCGCCGTTTTCGAGCACCGGCGTGGTGGAGAGCTTCACCAATTCCTGCCCGACGAAATCGACACCGCGCTCTTCAATCAATCGTATGAGACGCGGCTTTGCCTCGACATCCACGTCCGCGGCGATAACTGGCTGCGTCACGGAAAAGCCAGGTACGCCGCGGCCAAACGCGCCGGCGATCGTCAGCTGATCGAGCCGCTCCAGCACGTGACCGCGCTCGCGTGGCTGGCCGCACCACCATGTTGCGATATTCGGCAAGGTGAGCTCAGCACCCATCAAGCGC
>JAFAVH010000079.1 GCA_019242655.1 Methylobacteriaceae bacterium | reverse complement strand
GCTCGTAGCCGATCATGAGAGCGCGTTCCGACGCAATGCGACACAAACTACTGCCTAAACCTGCATGATTTCCTTTTCCTTGACCGCAAGCGCGTGGTCGATCTCGCCAACGGCTTTGTCCGTTGCCTTCTGCACTTCGGTTTCGTGACGCTTCTCGTCATCCTCGCTGATCGCCTTGTCTTTCATCAGCTTCTTCACATGATCGATCCCATCACGGCGCACATGCCGGACGGCGACGCGCGCCTCCTCGGCATATTTATGCGCGACTTTGACGAGCTCTTTGCGTCGCTGCTCGTTCAGTTCGGGGATGCGGATGCGCAGCGTCTGCCCTTCCGTGTTCGGCGAGAGGCCGAGATTGGAATCGCGGATCGCCTTCTCGACCGCGCCGACCATCGAGCGGTCCCAGACCTGAATGGAGATCATGCGCGGCTCGGGGATGCTGATGCTGGCGACCTGATTGAGCGGCATCGATTGCCCATAGGCGTCGACATGGATCGGCT
Organism: Methylobacteriaceae bacterium; assembly: GCA_019242655.1. GTDB lineage: Bacteria > Pseudomonadota > Alphaproteobacteria > Rhizobiales > Beijerinckiaceae > JAFASC01. The sequence continues at coordinate 3,043 of JAFAVH010000079.1, read as the reverse complement.
CGACGAGCCCGGCCGAGGCACGCCCGGTGCGCAACCCTCCAAGCTCGTGCTTGAGCGAGCCAATCGCGCCCTGCATGCGGCGCTGAAGTTCAGCAAGATCGAAGGGGGCGGTCGCCATTGGGGCCCTTTTACTCAGGCAAAAACGCGATCAGGACGCGAGATTCGTGCGATAGTAGGAAATCCTTGGAGGCGATGCACGCGGCGGTACGCGTAAACCTGTGTGTTCACTGAACATTCGAAGAGGCGCACCGTCAGCTTGGCCAGACATAGGTCGCATGCCCCCTGCCCTCGAGTGCGGAGCGGATCGCCCCCTCCTCGCGGATGGAAAAAACAATGATGGGAATACAGTTTTCGCGGGCGAGCGCGAAAGCAGCCGTGTCCATCACGGCAAGGTTCCGCACGATGGCTTCGTCGTGCGTGAGATCGGTATAGCGGGTGGCTTTTGCGTCGCGTTTCGGATCGGCGGTGTACACGCCGTCCACGTTGGTCGCCTTCATCACGGCGTTCGCTGAAAGTTCTGCCGCGCGCAGCGCCGCGCCGGTATCGGTCGTGAAGAACGGATTGCCGGTGCCGCCGGCGAGCACGACGATGCGCCCTTTGGCGAGGTGATGCAGCGCCGCCTGGCGCGAATAGGGCTGGCAGAGCGCCGGCATTGCGATCGCGGAGAGCGCGCGCGCGGGCGCCTTCTCAGCTTCGAGAGCCGCCTCCAAGGCGAGCGCATTCATGACAGTCGCGAGCATGCCGATCGAATCGGCACGGGCGCGCTCTATGCCCTTGTCGGCGCCTTGCATGCCGCGGAAAAAGTTGCCTCCTCCTACGACGACTCCGATTTCCACGCCGAGCGCGGCGGCGCTGGCAATATCGCGGGCGATGCGGGCAACGGTCGGCGCATGCAGGCCGAAAGCGCCCTCGCCGCCGGTGAGCGCCTCGCCGGATAGCTTGATGATGACGCGTTTCCAATCCGGCTTGGCCCTGGAAACGCTCATCTTCGCCTGCCCTCGCGATACCGGTTGCGTTTAGCCCTGCTCCTCGGCCGTCTTGTCGACGCCCTCCCCGAGCGCGAAGCGGACGAAGCCGGCGAGCTTGATGGGCGCGCCCACCTTGCCCTCGTATTCCTTCACTGCCTGGCCGATCGCCTTGCCGCTATGCTCGGCATGGATCGAGGCCTGATCGACAAGCGAGACCTCCTTGTAGAAGGTCTTGAGACCGGATTCGACGATCTTTTCCAGCACGTTTGCCGGCTTGCCGGCATTCTTGTCGCGCAGAACGCCGCGTTCGCGCTCGACCATCGCCGGATCGAGCGCCGATGAATCCAGCGCGAGCGGTGAGGCCGCGGCGACGTGCATGGCGATCTGCCGCGCCAGCTGCGCGAGAGCCGCTTTGTCGCCGGTCGATTCGAGGGCGACGATCACACCGATCTTGCCAAGTCCGTCGGCGATCGGTGCATGCACATACTGCCCGATCACGCCAGAGGACACGGAGAGTTTCGCGGCGCGGCGCAGCGTCATGTTCTCTCCGATCGTTGCGATTGCATTCGAGATCGCCTCGCCGATAGTGCCGCCGCCGGGATATGCTTCGTTCTTCAGCGCTTCGACATCTGCAACGCGCTTCTCGACCGCCACGTTGACGATCGAGCGCACGAGCTTCTGGAAATCTTCGTTACGCGCGACGAAATCGGTTTCGGAATTGACCTCGATGACGACGCCGTCGGTGCCGCGCACGGCAATTGCGACGAGCCCTTCCGCCGCGACGCGGCCCGATTTCTTTGCCGCTTTCGACAACCCCTTCTTGCGCAGCCAATCGACGGCGGCTTCGATATCGCCCTCGACTTCGGTCAGCGCGTTCTTGCAATCCATCATGCCGGCGCCGGTCTTCTCGCGAAGATCCTTGACGAGGCTGGCGGAAATGGCGGCCATTTTTTGTGGTCCTGTTCTGCTCGCGTTTCGTTGCTGCAAAACGTGCGAGCGCGATCGAAATAAGATGAGACGGCGGCGATTGCCGCCGTGCGGATGTCTTACGCGGCGAGCAGCCCGCGCGCCTGATTGACCCAGCCGTCGCGGTCGATGCGGCCGTTGAGCTTGAGATCGCGGTCGATCGTCTTCACGTCGTCCGGCGTCATCGCGGCGAGCTGCCAATAATGATAGATGCCGGCATCGTTGAGCTTCTTCTCGAGCTGCGGTCCAACGCCGGTCAACTTGACGAGATCGTCCGGCGCGCCGCGCGGGGCGGACAGAAGCTCGAATTTCTCCGCCGGAGCCTCGTACTGAGTCTCGCCCGAAGCCTCGGCAGCGACTTCGGCCGGCGTCTCAGCTTGGAGAATGCGCCGGGCTGGCGGCAGGTCCTCGGCAGGTGGTGTTTCCTCAGCGCCGACATCCGTGCCAAGCGCGCCCTGGCCGCGGCCGATACCGTCGATCGCCGCACGCGCGACAAGATCGGAATAAAGCGCGATGGCGCGGCCGGCATCGTCGTTTCCGGGCACGGGATAAGTGATGCCCTCCGGATCGGAATTCGTGTCGAGGATCGCCGCAATCGGGATGTGGAGGCGGTTGGCCTCCTTGATCGCCAGCTGCTCCTTGTTCGTGTCGATGACGAAGATGAGGTCGGGAACGCCGCCCATATCCTTGATGCCGCCGAGCGCCTTCTCGAGCTTCTCGCGTTCGCGCGAGAGCATGAGCCGCTCTTTCTTGGTGAGACCGGAGGCGCCGGAATTCAGCTGCTCGTCGAGCTTGCGCAGGCGCGAGATCGAGGCGGAGATCGTCTTCCAGTTGGTCAGCATGCCGCCGAGCCAGCGGGAATTGATGTAGTACTGCGCGCTGCGCTTCGCCGCGTCGGCGATTGCATCCTGCGCTTGGCGCTTGGTGCCGACGAAGAGCACGCGGCCACCCTTGGCAACAGTGTCCGAGACCGCCTTCAGCGCCTGATGCAGGAGCGGGACGGTCTGGGCAAGATCGATGATGTGGATGTTGTTGCGGGTGCCGAAGATGTATTGCTCCATCTTCGGGTTCCAGCGGTGCGATTGATGGCCGAAATGGGCGCCGGCCTC
>JAFAVH010000041.1 GCA_019242655.1 Methylobacteriaceae bacterium | reverse complement strand
CGTACTGATTTCCGGCAAGTCACCTTTCTACGAGACGTTCTTCGACGACGTTCGCGTGCCCAAGCAAAACCTTGTCGGCGAGCTCAACAAAGGTTGGGACGTCGCCAAATATCTCTTGACGCATGAGCGCGAGATGATCAGCGGCATCGGCCTCAGTGCCGGGCGTCCGCTCGGACAGGTCGCGGCGGATACCGTCGGCGCCAAGGATGGCATGCTCGCCGACCCGCTGCTGCGCGGCCAGATCGCCGCCTTCGACATCGACGCCGCGGCTTTCCAGCTCGCGCTCGAACGCGTCGGCGATCTCGCCAAGGTGAAGCAGGCGCATCCCGCGATGTCGTCGATGCTGAAATATTACGGCGCGGAGCTGAACAAGCGCCGTCACGAGCTCTTGATGTCGTCCGGCGGCTCGGATGCGCTCGAATGGGAGAGCGAGCGGTCCCGCCACGGCGATGCGGCACGCTCGTGGCTCCGCACCAAGGCGAATTCGATCGAGGGCGGCACGAGCGAAGTGCAATTGAACATCATCGCCAAGCGCCTGCTCGAACTTCCCGGCACGTAATCACGATGGCGCTTATCCTCGACGAACAACAGGCGATGCTCCAGGAGAGCGCGCGTAATTTTCTGGCCGACAAAGCTCCCGTCGCGCATCTACGCAAGTTGCGTGACAGCGGCGACGCAGACGGTTTCTCCAGGGATCTCTGGAAAGAGTTTGCCGAGATGGGTTTTACCGGCGTGCTCGTGCCGGAAGAGCATGGCGGCTTGGGCCTCGGCAATGTCGAGGCCGGCACGATCATGGAAGAGATCGGCCGCAACCTGACGCCGTCGCCGTTTCTTTCGACCGCGATCGTCGGCGTCAGCGCGCTGCTCCGCGCCAACGGCGAGCGCAAAAGCGAGCTTTTGCCGAAGATTGCTGCCGGCGATCTTCTCATGGCGCTCGCCGTCGATGAGCGCGCCAAGCACGGGCCGCGCCAGATCGCGATGTCGGCAAGGCGCTCCGGCAACGGCTTCGCGCTCTCCGGCGCCAAGGCATTTGTTGTCGATGGGCATGTCGCGGATTTGTTGATCGTCGCCGCGCGCACCGCGGGCGCGCCAGGCGAAACGGACGGCCTGACGCTTTTCCTTGTCGATCCCAAAACAAAAGGAGTCGACATCGAACGCACCATCATGGTCGATAGCCACAACGCGGCGCGGCTCACGTTCGACAATGTGCAGGTCGATGCGGACGCTGTGCTCGGCGAAGTCGATGGCGGCTGGCCGGTGCTCGAAGGCGTGCTCAATGTCGGCCGAGGCGCCGTTGCCGCAGAGCTCGTCGGCTGCGGTGAGGAAGCGTTCGGCCGCACTGTCTCATATCTCAAAGAGCGCAAGCAGTTCGGCCGCGCTATCGGCGAGTTCCAGGCGCTGCAGCATCGTGCCGCGCATCTCTACAGCGAGATCGAGATCACGCGCGCCGCCGTGCTCAAGGCGCTGCAGCAGCTCGATCAAGCGCTGGAAAAAGCCGAACCCTTGGTCTCGATCGCCAAGGCGCGCGCCGGCAAGACAGCGACGCTCGCCGTGCAGGAGGCCGTGCAGATGCATGGCGGCATCGGCATGACGGACGCGATCGACATCGGCCTGTTCATGAAGCGCGTGCGTGTTGCCGAAGAGCTTTTCGGCGACGCCAATTTCCACGCCGACCGTCTGGCGCGGCTGAAGCAATATTAAAGACATGCCTGAAGACGCTGCGAAAAAATGGCCTGTCATGTCGTTGGCCGAGGCCGACGCGCTCCTGAACCGGCCGGGCTCGCCCTTCGAGCAGGAAGAGATAGACATTCGCGGCGTGAAGACGCGGGTGTGGAAGAACGCGCCCGCGACATTGCGCGATGTGTTCTTGAACGGCCGCGCGGCGTTCGCGTCGCGCACCTTTCTCGTCTACGAGGACGAGCGCACTACGTTCGAGGGTTTTGCGCGCGCCGCGCTCACCATTGCGCATGCGCTCCTGCAAGAAGGCGTGGAGAAAGGCGACCGCGTCGCAATCGCCATGCGCAATCTGCCGGAATGGGCGGCGGCCTTTTACGGCGCGCTGCTCACCGGCGCGATCGCGACGCCGCTCAATGCGTGGTGGACCGGCGCGGAGCTGGAATATGCGCTGAGCGATTCCGGCGCGAAGGTCGCGCTGGTCGATTCCGAGCGCTTGGAGCGCATTTCCGAGCATCTGCAGAATCTTCCGGAACTAAAGCGCGTCTTCGTTTGCCGCTCGGCCGAGCCGATCGCGCATCCGCATGTGACGAAGCTCGAAAGCATTATCGGGCGAGTGAATTCGTGGGCCGATCTCCCCGATCGTTCGATGCCCGACCTTCCGCTCGCGCCCGATGACGACGCGACGATCTTTTACACGTCCGGCACCACCGGCAATCCGAAAGGCGCGCTCGGCACGCATCGCAATTCGATCTCGGCCATGCTCGCGCATCCCGTTTCCTTCGCGCGCTCGTGCTTGCGCCGCGGCGAGCCGGTGCCCGCGCCCGATCCGAATGTGCAGAAATCGCCGCTTGTCGCGGTGCCGTTCTTCCACGTGACCGGCTGTCACGCGATCCTCAATGTCGGCGTTGCGAGCGGCGCCAAGCTCGTGCTCATGCATCGCTGGAATGTTGAGCAAGCGCTGCAATTAATCGAACGCGAGCGCTGCACGAGCGCCGGCGGCGTGCCGACAATCGCTTGGCAGCTTGTCGAGCATCCGGCGCTCAAGAAGCACGATGTCTCCTCGCTCGAATCGATCTCCTATGGCGGCGCGCCGGCCGCAGGCGAGCTCGTGCGCCGTATCAAGGCGGTGTTTCCCTTCGCCAAGGCCGCCACCGGCTGGGGCATGACGGAGACATCGGCAACGTTCACGCATGTGCAGGCGGAAGATTACGAGCATCGCCCCGATTCCTGCGGGCCGCCGCTGCCGATTTGCGACGTAAAGATCGTATCGGAAGACGGCCGCACCTTGCCGGCGGGTGAAGTCGGCGAACTCTGGGCGAAGGGCCCGAACGTGGTGAAAGAATATTGGCGGAAGCCCGACGCGACCGCCGAGACTTTCGTCGCCGACGGATGGCTGCGCACCGGTGACGTCGCGCGGCTCGACGAAGAAGGTTTCTGCACCATCGTCGATCGCGCCAAGGACATGCTGATCCGCGGCGGCGAAAACATTTATTGCGTCGAGGTCGAGAACGTCCTTTATCAGCATCCGGCTGTCGTCGATGCGGCGCTGGTCGCGATCCCGCATCGCACGCTTGGCGAAGAGCCCGGCGCGATCGTGACCTTGGCGCCGGGCGCGCAGGCGAGCGAAGACGAAATCCGCGCGTTTGTCGCCGAGCATCTCGCCGCGTTCAAAGTGCCGACACGCATCGTTTTCTGGCCCGAGGTTCTGCCGCGCAACATCAACGGCAAGATCATGAAGAACGAATTGCGCAAGGTGTTTGCCGGCGGCAAGGTCGGCGCCGGCGCGTGGTGATGCGCCGATATTGACGGGGGAATGGATTTCCCGACATTGTACTCGGCATAGCGGCGCGGCTGGGCAAGTTTCCGAGGAGGCGTTGTGAGCTACATCGTCAGCGTGGGCTTTAACGAAGCCGAGCATCGCTACTACGTCTTGACGTCGGACATTCCCGGCCTGCACGTCGAGAGCAGCACCTTCGAAGATTTCGTTGAGGCGGTTCGAGACGTGGTTCCCGATTTGGTGGGAGATCACGCGGCGGGATCGAAGATTAGGTTCGAGCGCGAAATAGAACTCGCGGTTTGATGGGGAGCAATCTTTATCGACAACTGACCAAGTTGCTTTCCGATGCGGGCTGTACTTTTGTTCGGCAGGCGAAAGGCTCTCACGAGATATGGTACAGCCCGATCACAAAGCGCAAAGTAACCGTTCCCAAGAACACGATAAATGAATCACACGGCAAACGGCATCCTGAAGGACGCCGGCTTGCCGAAGGCATTTTGAAACAGCGGCTGCGAGGATACGTCCGCGAGGTGTTCCGTCCCTTGACGGGAGGGAGCGCTAACGATCAGCTCTCGTCTATTGAACTACCTCCGCGGCCGCGTGAACGGATGCGTGCTCGATAGCCCGCCATCGACGGCAAATGCCTGCCCGTTGACGTAAGACGCATCGTCGCTTGCGAGAAACAGTGCCATCGAAGCGATCTCGCGCGGGATTCCGTAACGGCTCAGCGGATTTAATTGCCCGATCTTGTCCTGCGTGCCGCGCTCGCGCGCCATGTCGAAAATCGGCTTTGTCATCCCCGTTTCGATCAGGCCCGGGCACACCGCATTGACGCGCACGCCGGTGCCGAGCAGGGAGTTTGCGGCGGTTTGCGCGAGCGAGATGACGCCGGCTTTGCTCGCGCTGTAGGGATTGCCACCGGCGTTGGCGCGTAATCCCGCGACGGAAGCGGTGAGCACGATCGAGCCCTTTTTCTGCGACACCATATGCGGCGCCGCGTGCTTGATCGCGAGGAACGGCCCGATCAGATTGATGCGCAACACCTCCTGCCAGTGCTCGACCGACTGCTCGAAGAGCGGCACGAGCCCGCCACTGATCCCGGCATTGGCGTAGACGACATCGAGCTTGCCGAACCGGCGTAGCGCCTCGTCGATATAGGCGCGAACATCCGCTTCGAGGCCTGCATCGGCGGGCCGCGCGAAAGCCTGCAAGCCGGCACCTTTCGCTTCTTTGACGGTCTGTTCGAGCCCGGCCTCGTCGCGGTCGACGGCAAGCACTTGCGCGCCTTCCTGCGCAAAGAGCAGCGTGCTGGCGCGGCCGATGCCGCTGCCGGCTCCGGTGACGATGGCAGCCTTTCCTTCGAGACGTCCCATGTTTCCTCCCTTTGTCGAAAAGAAGAATACACCGCTGCCGCCGCGCTCGAAAGCAGGCTAGAGAGACACCTTGTAGGCGGAGGGACGGCCGTTCAGATGACAACAACAATGCATGGTCGGATTTCAGCGCACCCGCTTCTTCTTTGTACGTCACGCGCCGGTGCGCGAGGATGGCGGCCGCATCTACGGTCAGCTCGACCTCTCCTGCGATTGCAGCGACGGCCATGTCTTCGTCGCGCTGGCGCGCGTGCTGCCACGCGACGCCGTTTGGGTCGCAAGCAATTTGCGCCGTACGCACGAGACGGCGCGCGCGATCTGGGCGGCCGATCGCAACAAGTTCGACGGCATAAGCTTTCAGGAGGTCGACGCTCTTGCCGAGCAAAATCTCGGCGAGTGGCAGGGGCTCGATCGCGCCGCATTTTTTGCAGGCCGCAAATTAACACCGGGGAGCTTCTGGTTCGCACCGGCGGACGAACGCGCGCCGGGCGGCGAAAGTTTTGCCGATCTCGTCGCGCGCGTGCGCGATGCGATCGTCGATCTGACTGAAGCGCATCGTGGCCGCGACATTATCGCGGTCACGCACGGCGGCACGATTCGCGCAGCCATTGCGATTGCGCTCGATCTGACGGCGCAAGCCGGGCTCGCTTTCGCCACCAACAATTGCGCGATCACACAGCTCGATCTGTATGAAGGCGACGGCGGGCAGGGATGGCGCGTGGTCAGCGTCAATCACCAGCCCTGGGAAGGACTTGCGGAAGTGCAGCCCGCGGGGCCGGAAGTGGCGGCGCCGGCGGAGAAGCTCGCGTGAACGCGGGAGCGCGCACCTTTTGGTGCGCATTCATCGGATGCATAGTGTGCGCAGCAGGAGCTGCGCGGTCCAATCAATCCAGCGCGCCGTAAACGAGCGTGCGGAATAGCGCGCGATAATAATCACGCTGGCCCGGCGCCTGCACGAGCATCATTGCGTAAAGCTCTTCCTTGGGATCGATCCAGAAGGTCGTGCCGGCAATGCCGCCCCAGAAATACAAGCCGACGGAGCCGGGCGTGACCGCAATGCCGGGCTCGGTGCGAACCGCGAAGCCGAGACCGAAACCGTGGCCGGGCGGTAGAAGCGGCGAGCAGCGCTTCACCTTTGGCCCGAGATGGTCGGCGCGCATGAGGTCGATCGTTTTGCGTGCGAGCAGTCGCTTTCCGTCACGTGTTCCGCCGGCGGCAAGCATGTCGAGGAAGCGCGTGTAATCGAAAATCGTCGAGACAAGTCCACCGCCGCCCGATTCAAATTTCGCCGGCCTGCGAATGTCGAGCAATCGCACAGCATCGCCGGTATCGGGGTCTTTCGCAAAAGGCTCGGCAATCCGCACTTGCTTTTCCTGCGGCACATGGAAAGCGGTATCGGTCATGCCGAGCGGCGCGAAAAT
>JAFAVH010000003.1 GCA_019242655.1 Methylobacteriaceae bacterium | reverse complement strand
GATGTCGCCGCATCTGCCGGTCACTCCCGACGAAATCATCGCCGACTCGCTTGCCGCGGCGGAAGCCGGCGCCGCGATCCTGCATCTGCATGCGCGCAATCCCGAGACCGGCCGCCCCGATCAGACGCCGGAAGCGTTCGCGCGCTTCCTGCCGCGCATCAAGCAGCAAACGAATGCGGTCATCAACATCACGTCGGGCGGCAGCCCGTTCATGAAGGTCGAGGAGCGGGTGAAACCGGCGGAAATGTTCAAGCCGGAAGTCGCCTCGCTCAATATGGGCTCGATCAATTTCGGCCTGTTTCATCTGCTCGACCGCTACAAGGAATTCAAACATCCCTGGGAGAAGGAGTTCCTCGAATCGACGCGCGATCTCGTCTTCCGCAACTCGTTCAAGGACATCGAGTACATTCTTCGAACATGTTCCAACAACAAGACGCGCTTCGAGTTCGAGTGCTACGACATCGCGCATCTCTATAATCTGAAGCATTTCCTCGACCGCGGTCTGGTGAAGCCGCCGCTCTTCGTCCAATCCGTGTTCGGCATTCTCGGCGGCATCGGCACGCATGCCGAGGATGTCATGCAAATGAAGCGCACCGCCGACCGGCTTTTCGGCGATCAATATCGCTGGTCGGTGCTCGGCGCCGGCTCGGCGCAGATGCGCATCGCCGCGATGGCCGCGTCGATGGGCGGCAATGTGCGCGTCGGCTTAGAGGATTCGCTTTGGGCGGGACCGGGGCGGCTCGCGACATCCAACGCCGAGCAGGTGCGCATTGCGCGCTCCATCATCGAAGGTCTCGGCCTCGCGATCGCAACGCCCGACGAAGCGCGCGACATCCTCGAGCTCAAAGGAGCCGATCAAGTTGCGTTCTGATCTGCGCCGCGTTCGCTGCACAGAGCGGCGGAGCACTCGATGGTGAATTGGGATCTGCTCTCGAACGCGCTCGTCTCCGGCGTGCTGCTTGGCGGCTTCTATTGCGCGGTTGCCGTCGGCATCACCATCGCCTTCGGCATGCTCGACATCGTCAATATCGCGCACCCCGCCTTCATCATGATGGGCGCGTTTATCGCCTACTTCTTCAACACGAGCTACGGCGTCGATCCGCTTCTTGCCTGCATCGTCGCCGCACCGTTCGCTTATTTCGGCGGCCGTTTGATGTACCGCCTCTACTATCTCGCCTTCGAGCGGCATGGCGAGGAATCGCTGCAGGGCCTCGCCTTCTTTTTCGGCCTGCTCTTCATCATCGAAGTCGGGCTCCTGCTGATTTTCGGGGTCGATTACCGCTTCGTCGAGGCGCGTTACATCGGCCCGAGCATTCAGCTCGGTTTCGTTTCCATTCCGTGGCGGCTGCTTCTGCCGACGATCGTCGGGCTTGCGATGGTCGGCGCCGTTGCCTTGTTCAACGCCAAGACTTTCACCGGCCGCGCCATCCTCGCGGTGTCGCAGGACCCTGGCGCGTTGCGTCTCGTCGGCGGCAATCCCGTTCACATCAAGGAAGTGGCGTTCGGCATCTCGATCGCAACCGCGATCGTTGCCGGTGCGCTGCTCATCATCATCCAGCCGGTCGAGCCGTCGATCGGGCGTGATTTCATCGGCCGCGTCTTCGCGATCTGCGTGCTCGGCGGCATGACCAGTCTCCCCGGAACCGTCATCGCCGCGATGCTGCTGGGCATCGCCGAGACATTGACGACGACTTATCTCGGGCCGTCCTGGTCGCCGGCGATCTCTTTCGGCATCCTCCTGTTGACGCTCGGCGTGCGTCCCGCAGGGATTCTCGGCCGATGAGCCTGCCTCACGCCAGCGACAAGGCTGTCGGCGAAAAGCGCTCACGCATGCGCGCCGCGACCCTCTTGCCGCTTGCCGGAATGGCGGTCGCAATCGCGATCGTCTTCTTCGGGCTCGACTGGGTCGGCACCGACTACGCCTATCTCGCCGCATACACCGTGCTGCAATTCGTCGTGCTCTCCACCGCCTGGAACATTCTCGGCGGCTATGCGGGCTACGTGAACTTTGCCTCGGCCGCGTTCTTTGCGGTCGGCGTCTATACGAGCGTCATCGTCTACAAGACGGTGAAACTGCCGTTGATCGCGACGATGCCGCTTGCGGCAATTGCCGCCGGACTGCTCGGGCTCGGTGTCGGTTATCTCACGCTGCGGCTGCGCGGCACCTTCTTCTCGATCGCGACGCTCGCTTTGTCGGTCGTGATGAACACGCTTGTCGTCAATTGGGCTTTTGTCGGCGGCTCGCGCGGCGTCTACGTGTTGCGGCCGCAGAGCATCGACTTTTTCGGGCCCTATACGCGCTATCTCTGCATCGTGATGCTGATCCTGTCGATCATCTCGGTCCTGATCGCGCGCGCTGTCGAAAAATCATGGTTCGGCCGCGGATTGGCCGCGCTCAAGGACGACGAGATCGCTGCCGAATGCGCCGGCGTCCCGGCGTTGCGGCTGAAATTGGCGGCGACTGCGCTCAGCGGCGCGTTGATGGGCGCCGCCGGCGCGCCGTTCCCGTTCTTCGTCACCTATGTCGATCCGGCGACGGCGTTCAGTCTGACGATCGCGGTCAACACGATCGCCATGCCGCTGATCGGCGGCACGTCGACATGGATCGGACCGGTGATCGGCGCGGTTTTGCTCGGCAGCCTGCAGCAGATCGCGACGGTGACGATCTCGTCGGCATTGAACCTGCTCATCGTCGGCGTCTTGATGGTGATCTTCATCACCTTGGCGCCGAACGGTATTGTCGGTCTCGTGCAGAAAATTCGGGAGCGGCGCTCATGAGCACCGCCTCCGTTCTCTCCTCGCGCGGCGTCGTCAAGAAATTCGGCGGCTTCACCGCGCTGACCGGGATCGATTTCGATCTCGGTCCGAACGAGCGCGTCGGCCTCATCGGCCCGAACGGTTCGGGCAAAAGCACGTTCGTCAATTGCCTGACCGGTGCGCTTGCCTGCGATGCCGGAACGATCGATTTCGGCGGCACCGACATAACCGACATGGCCGCATGGCGTCGCGCGCGCTTGGGTCTTGCACGCAGCTTCCAAATCCCGCGGCCGTTCCGCGGTCTCACGGTCCGCCGCAACATCGAAGTGCCGCTCGCTTTCGCGGCGGGTTTATCGGATCAGGCGCAGATCGAAGCGGAAGCCGAGGACGTGCTGGCGCGCGTCGGCCTCGCCGCAAAATCGCGCAAAGGGCCGCGCAGCCTGAGCCAAGTCGAATTGCGCAAGCTCGAACTCGGGCGCGCGCTCGCCGCCCGGCCGAAAGTGCTCATCGCCGACGAGGCGATGGCCGGCCTCTCTGACAGCGAAGTCGACGAAATCCTCGTGCTGCTCATGCAGCTCAACGACAGCGGCATCGCGATCGTGCTGATCGAGCACATCATGCGCGCGGTCGTGCGCTTCTCGCAGCGTGTTATCGTACTCGTCGCCGGCGCCAAGATCGCCGAAGGCACGCCCATGGACGTGCTGTCGCATCCCGAGGTCGTGAGGGCTTACCTTGGGCAGTAGTCTTCGCATCGAGAATATCGACGCCGGCTATGGCGCGGTGACCGTTCTCTCGAACGTCGCCGTCGACGTGCGCGACGGCGAGACCGTCGTCATGCTCGGCACCAACGGCAACGGCAAATCGACGTTGATGCGCTGCATCACCGGCGAGGTCGTGCCGACGAAGGGCCGCATCATAGCGGAAATCGACGGCGTCACGCACGATCTAGCTGGCCGCCCGACGGAAGCGATCGTCGATCTCGGCATTTGTCTTGTGCCGGAAGGACGCCGGCTGTTTCCGAAGCTCACGGTCGAAGAAAACCTGCTGCTCGGCGCTTTCCGTAAAGCAGCGCGGCCGAAAATATCGGACAATCTCGCCTTCTGCTTCGACGCATTCCCGCGCCTTGCCGAACGCAAGAACCAGCTTGCTGGCTCGATGAGCGGCGGCGAGCAGCAGATGCTGGCGCTCGCCCGCGCGCTGATGGCGAGCCCGCGCATTCTGCTTGTCGACGAGCCCTCCGTTGGCTTGGCGCCGATCCTCGTCGCGCGGATGATCGACAAGATTGCCGAATTGAAAGCCGCGCTCGGCCTCACCGTGCTCATGGCCGAACAGAATTTCGAGCAGGCGACGCGCATCGCCGACCGCGGTTACGTGCTCGTGCATGGGCAAGTCGCGCTTGCCGCAAACAACATCGCCGATTTGCGCGAAAGCGACGTCGTGCGCAAACTCTATCTCGGGCTTGATTAAAGCGGGAACACGTCCATGGACATCAAGGTCGGCCGCGCCGCCATCGCCGAGGCGAGCGAGAAACTCTCCAATTGGGGCCGCTGGGGTAAGGACGATCAAGTCGGCACACTCAATCATCTCGGCGCGCCGCAGGTCTACAATGCCGCGAAGCTCGTCAAGAAAGGCAGCGTCTTCGGCATGGGCATCCCGCTCGGTTCCACGGGCCCGCAAAGCGGGCTGTTCGGCGGGCGCTGGAACCCGATCCATACGATGCTCGCGACCGGTACCGACGCGCTCGCCGGCCGTTTCGGCGACCGGCTCGATTATGCCGACGATGCGATCAACATGCCGGTGCAAGCAGCGACGCATTGGGATTCGCTCGGTCACGTCTTTTATGCAGGCAAGACATACAACGGCCACAGCGCTGGGCGCGTCGACGGCGGCGGCGTCAATGTGCTCGGCATCGAGCATACCCGCGACAAGATGGTCGGGCGCGGCGTGTTGCTCGATGTCGCGCGTTACAAGGGCGTCGATTGGCTCGAGGACGGCTACGGCATTTCGAACGACGAGCTCGACGCGACGGCGGAAAAGCAGGGCGTGCGCATCGAGGCGGCCGATTTCGTCATCATCCGCACCGGCCAGATGGAACGCTGCCTCAGCGAGAAGGCGTGGGGCGGTTATGCCGGCGGCGATGCACCGGGCGTCAAATTCGAGAATTGCTACTGGTGTCAGGAAAAGCAGATCGCCGCGATCTGCTCCGACACATGGGGCGTCGAGGTGCGGCCGAACGAGACGAATGAGGTCAATCAGCCCTGGCACTGGGTGGTCATCCCGGCGATGGGGCTGACGATGGGCGAGATGTTCTTCGTGAAAGAGCTCGCCGAGGATTGCGCCGCCGATGAATGCTACGAGTTCATGTTCTGCGGGCCGCCTTTGGTGATCACCGGCGGCACCGGCTCGCCGATCAATCCGCTGGCGATCAAGTAAATGAAGGCCGGTCCCGCACGGCGCTCGCGCTTTGAGAAATGGCAGAAAGGACGACCGTGCCGCTGACGCTCTTTGCCCATCCGTTTTCGTCCTATTCGCAGAAGGTACTCATCGCCCTCTACGAGAACGGCACGTCATTCGATTTCCGTGTGCTCGACCCGCAGCATCCCGACAATGGCGCCGCGTTTGCGCGGCTCTGGCCGATGGCGAAATTTCCGCTGCTTCTCGACAGCGATCGGCCGGTCATGGAGTCGAGCACCATCATCGAATATTTGCAGCTCCACTATCCGGGTCCTGTCCGCCTCATTCCCGATGATCGCATTGCCGGCCTCGAGGTCCGGATGCTCGACCGCATCTTCGACAATCACGTGATGGCGAACATGCAGCGGGTCGTCGCCGACGCGCTTCGCCCGCCGGAACGGCGCGATGCTGTCGAAGTCGAGAAGGCGAAGTCGGCGCTCGAGACGGCCTATGGCTGGCTGGATACCCACATGAGCCGGCGCGAGTGGGCGGCAGGGGATTTTTCGCTCGCCGATTGCGCCGCGGCACCCTCTCTCTTCTATGCCGACTGGGTACATCCGATAGAGGCGGCGCGCTTTGCAGCACTCCGCGCCTATCGCACCCGTCTTCTCGCGCGCCCATCCTTTGCCCGGGCTGTCGACGAGGCACGGCCGTTCCGCGCCTACTTCCCGCTCGGCGCTCCAGATCGCGATTGAGCGTCGGCCGGTTACCGGGGCTCTCTCGCGGCTCCGCACCGGCGATTTGAGCCTTCGCCTTTCGCGCAATGGCCTCTTAAGCACCTTCCGCTTTAATGAGCCCCGCATGCGGGTCCTCGGCGCCTTCCTCTTCAACACGCTGTGCAATTTCGGCATCGGCCTCGTCGTCGCCAAATTCCTCGGCCCGGCGGAGTACGGCCGTTTCGCGCTGACCCTCGCCATTGCGCTGACGATCCAGATCGCGCTTCTCGACTGGACGCGGCTTTGCGCCGTCCGCTTCTATTCCGAACGCGCGCGGGCGGCCGAGCCGACGATCCGCGCGACGCTCGACATGGCCTTCGCCCTCATCAGCTTCGGCATCGCCGGAGTGGCTGTGGTCGTCGCCTTCCTCGATGCCAGCGTCGATCCGACACGCGGGCTGATCGGCCTCGCCCTCGGCGTCTCCATCGCCAACAGCCTCTTCGACTACCGGACCGCGCTCGTGCGCGCCCGCTTCCATGACCGGCTCTACGGCCGCCTCGTCATCATCAAGAACGTCTTTTCGCTGGTCCTGACCGGCGGCGCCGCTTTCCTGTTCCAATCGGCGAGCATGGCGATCCTCGGCGGCATTCTGAGCCTCACCGGCTCGATCCTGACCGCCTGGGCGGCGCTCTCGGACGAAGGTGCCGACGCCTCGCAGGCGCGGCTGGCGACCGCGCGGCAGCTTTTGGCCTACAGCCTGCCGATCGTCGCCGCGAACCTGCTCTACACCGCCATTCCGCTCGCCAATCGCGCGCTGATGACGCAACTGCACGGCTTTGCCGAAACCGGCCAGTTTTCGCTGGCCTATGACCTCGGCCTGCGCGCCATCATGGCAATCGGCTCGGCCATGGACGTGCTCCTTTTCCAAATGGCGGTGCGCGCGCACGAGACACACGGGATGGATCGCGCCAAGGCGCAGATCGCCCGCAACATGACGATGGTCTTTGCCGTCCTCCTGCCCGCCTGCGCCGGCATCTGGGCAACGCTGCCGAGCATCGAGCAGCTGATCGTGCCCTCGCAATATCGCGGGCCGTTCGCGCATTACATGACGCTGCTCCTGCCGGGCCT
>JAFAVH010000256.1 GCA_019242655.1 Methylobacteriaceae bacterium | reverse complement strand
TCCGCCTTCATCGGGCTCGCGCCGGAAAACAAGTTCCGCGTGATCGCGCCTGACGTTGGCGGTGGCTTCGGCTCGAAAATTTTCATCTACGCCGAAGAGACGATCTGCGTCTGGGCGTCCCGTAAGATCAGGCGTCCCGTCAAGTGGAATTGCGATCGCACGGAAGCATTTCTCTGCGATGCGCATGGACGTGACCACATCACGCATGCAGAGCTTGCGATCGATGCCGACGGCAAGATCACCGGCTTGCGCGTCAGCACGAAAGCCAATCTCGGCGCCTATCTCTCGACATTCGCGTCGTCGGTGCCGACTTATCTTTATGTGCCGCTGCTTTCAGGCCAGTACAACATCCCGGCGATCTACGGCGAGGTGATGGCGCTTTATACAAACACTGCGCCTGTGGACGCGTATCGCGGCGCAGGGCGGCCGGAAGCGACCTTCGTCATAGAACGGCTCGTCGAGATGGCGGCGCGCGAGCTCAACATGGACCCGGCCGAGTTCCGGCGTAAAAATTTCGTGACGCAGTTTCCGCATCAGACGCCCGTCATCATGTGCTACGACACCGGCGATTACGATGCGTCGCTGAAGAAAGCTCAGCAAATCCACGACACCGCGGGTTTTCCCTCGCGCAAATCCAAAAGCGAGTCGCAAGGCAAGCTGCGCGGCCTCGGCTATTCCGCTTATATCGAGGCCTGCGGCATCGCGCCGTCCGCCGCGGTCGGTTCGCTCGGCGCCGGCGTGGGTTTATGGGAATCGGCCGAAGTGCGGGTCAATCCGATCGGCACGGTCGAGATCTTGACGGGCTCGCATTCGCATGGGCAGGGGCACGAGACGACGTTCGCGCAGCTCGTCTCCGAGCGCCTTGGCATCCCGATCGACAACGTCTCGATCGTGCATGGCGACACCGACAAAGTCCAGATGGGCATGGGCACTTATGGTTCGCGTTCCGGAGCTGTGGGCATGTCGGCAATCTTCAAGGCGCTCGATAAGATCGAGGCGAAGGCGAAGAAAGTTGCCGCGCACGTGCTTGAAGCCTCGGAGGGCGACATCGAGTTCAAGGACGGCAAGTTCACCGTCAAAGGCACCGACAAGAATGCCGACTGGGGCACGATCGCGCTGCAAGCTTATATCGCGCACAAATTCAACGGCCAGGAGCTCGAGCCGGGTCTGAAGGAAAGCGCGTTTTGGGACCCGACCAATTTCACCTTCCCGGCGGGCGTGCATATCTGCGAGCTCGAAGTCGATCCGGCGACGGGTTCAGTTACGATCGAGCGGTGGACCGCGGTCGACGATTTCGGCAATTTGATCAACCCGATGATCGTCGAAGGCCAGGTGCATGGCGGCATCGCGCAGGGTGTCGGGCAGGCGTTGCTCGAAGGCGCGATCTACAACGAGGACGGGCAACTCGTTACCGCGAGCTTCATGGATTATTGCATGCCGCGCGCGCATGACGTGCCGTCCTACGAAGTCGGCATGACGACGACACCGTGCCCATCGAATCCGCTTGGGATCAAAGGCTGCGGCGAGGCGGGTGCGATTGCCTCGCCGCCGGCAGTGATCAACGCGCTGACCAACGCGCTCGGTCATGAGAATCTACAAATGCCGGCAACGCCGGAACGGGTTTGGAAAGCCGCGCAAGGCTCGCACCTGCGTCAGGCCGCGGAATAGGAGCCAACATGTACGCCTTCACCCACCATTCGGCATCGAGCGTAGATGATGCGGTAAAGACGCTCGGCGCTAACGAAGATGCGAAGTTCCTTGCCGGCGGCCAGACGCTGCTGCCGACGATGAAGCAGCGCCTCGCATCGCCGCCGCACCTTATTGATCTCGGCAAGCTCAAAGAGCTGCGCGGCATCGATGTGCAGGGCGACAAGCTCGTCATCAAGGCGATGACACGGCACTACGATGTCGCGACATCGGATGCGGTGAAGAATTTCCAACCGGGACTCGCCGAGCTCGCGGGACTTATCGGCGATCCCGCCGTGCGCCATCGCGGCACGATCGGCGGCTCGGTCGCCAACAATGATCCCGCCGCCGACTATCCCGCGGCGTGCTTGGCGCTCGGCGCGACGATTGTCACAAACAAAAGGCGGCTAGAGGCGGAGAAATTCTTCACCGGCCTGTTCTCGACCGCGCTCGAAGACAACGAGATGGTCACGGCGGTCGAATTCCCGAAGACGGATAAATTCAAATACATGAAATTCCGCAATCCCGCTTCGCGCTACGCGATGGTCGGTGTCGCCGTCGCCAAGAAGGGCGGCGAGGTTCGCGTCGCGGTGACCGGCGCCGGCTCCGACGGCGTGTTCCGCTGGAAAGCGGCGGAAGAGAAGCTCGCGCAAAATTTCGACAAGAGCGCGCTCGAGGGTTTGAGCATCGATCCGGGCACGCTCAACGGCGACATTCACGGCTCGAAGGAATATCGCGCGCATCTGATCGGCGTGATGGCAAAGCGCGCGGTCGCAGGGGCGTAGGGTATCGTTTCGGTCGCGTTTAGGCGCGCGACCTGGTCATGCAAGGCAGAGCATTAAAATGTGACCGCACAAACCGCTATATTCTCGCTCGATCGATCAGCACAGAATAGGCGCAAGGCGCCACTAATATTTGATTTGCATACGAGCGCCGAATACCGCCGCGTTGTGTATCGGAACGATTCCGAGGGGATCGCGCGGATCGGGAATGTGTCCACCGGGATGGAAGATATATTGGAAGGTCGGCTGGATCGTGAAGCCGGGTACGACAAAAGCGGAATAAGTAAGTTCGATCAGCCCCTCATAATCCCGAATCGGGATAGGCGTGCCGGAGAAGAAGCGCGTGTCGAAATCAAGTGCTCGTGCCTGATCTGAGACCCGGAGATAGGCA
>JAFAVH010000254.1 GCA_019242655.1 Methylobacteriaceae bacterium | reverse complement strand
TCGTGACGGGAAAGCGCGTGGGGTCGTTTTGGACCTTGACGCGCTCCGGCAGCCATTGCCGTCCCTCCGTGCCGGCGCCCATCTGATAGGGCTGCGCGAGCGAAACCGTGCTTGTCAGCGCGAGCGCAATCGCAGCCGGCAGGAATTTACATCGCGTCATCGTGCTTCTCCCAAGGCTCGGTCGCCGCCCAAGTCATACGCATTTGGAGCGCATTCCTCCAGCTCGATCAATACAGCGCGCCGACATAGATGACGCCGACGCGGCCGCGGGTTGCAAGGCGCAACGCCTCTGATCCGCCTCGAACTTTCACATCCGTTTCGGATATGCCCAAGGCCTCGCTCGTGCGTCGTGTTCGTGAAACGCGGCGATTTCGTCGGCGCGTTTCAATGTAAGCGCGATGTCTTCGAGACCGTCGAGAAGAGCGCGCCTCCGCAGCGCCGGAATGCTGAAACTGTCGACGACACCATCCGAGCCGATAACCGTCTGCGACTCGAGATCGACGACAATCTCATGCGCGCCCGGCAAGCCGCTTGCACTTGCCGCCATCGCATCGACGCGCGCCTGCGGCAGCACCACCGGCAGCAAGCTGTTCTGATAGCAATTGGTGACGAAGATGTCGCCGAACGACGGCGCGAGGATCGCGCGGATTCCCATCCCGGCAATTGCCCACACCGCGCCTTCGCGCGCGCTGCCGCAACCGAAATTTTTGCCGGCGAGAAGGATGTTCGCGCCGAAATAGCGCTCATCGTTGAGCGCGCAATCTGGATCGAGCGATCCGTCGGCGCGTTTGCGAATCGCCTCGAAGGCGTATTGCCCGAGCTCGTCGCGCGGCACGGCGCCGAACAGCCGCTCCACGCGGATGATGAGATCCGTGTCGATATTGTCGCGCATCAGCGGCAGCGCGATCGAGCGTATTGTGGTGAAGGGCTGCGGCATCACGCGTCGAGTGTGCGGTGATCGACGATGTAGCCGGCGATGGCCGCTGCCGCCGCCGAGGCGGGACTGGCAAGATGCGTCCGCGCGCCCTGTCCCTGCCGTCCGACGAAATTGCGATTGGATGTGGAGATGCAGCGCGCGCCGGGCGGCACGACCTCGCCGTTTGCGGCAAGACACATCGAGCATCCGGGCTCGCGCCACGCGAAGCCGGCTGCTTTGAAGATCGTGTCGAGCCCCTCGGCTTCGGCCGCGCGCTGCACGGTCTCGGAACCGGGCACGACCCACGCATTGACATGGGTGGCGACATGCCGGCCCTTCGCCACGGCGGCGGCGATGCGCAAGTCCGACAGCCGGCCGTTCGTGCAGGAGCCGATGAACACCCAATCGACTGGCACACCGAGGATCGGCTCGCCGCCTTCGAGGCCCATATAGGAGAGCGCCGCCTCGATTGCGGCGCGCGCCTTTGCATCCTCGATATCGTTGGGCCGCGGAATGACGCCGCCGATGCCGATCGTCTGCGCCGGACTCGTGCCGTAGGTCACTTGCGGAGACAGGTCCGAGAGATCGATCGTCTCCTCGCGGTCGAAGACCGCGCCGTCGTCGCTGCAGAGGTTCGACCAGAACGCGACGGCCGCGTCCCAGGCTTTGCCCGCCGGCATGAAGCGGCGGCCTTCGAGATACGCGAATGTCTTTTCGTCGGGCGCGATCATGCCGATTTTCGCGCCAAGCTCGATCGACAGATTGCAGAGCGTCAGCCGCTCCTCGATCTCAAGACGGCGGATCGGCGCGCCGGCATATTCGATCGCATAGCCGCTGCCGCCGGCCGTACCGATCGCGCCGACGGTCGCGAGGATGATGTCCTTTGCGCTGACGCCCGGCGAACATTCGCCGCGATATGAGATGCGCATGATGCGGCGACGCTGCTGCACGATCGTCTGCGTCGCCAGCACATGTTCGAGCTCGCTTGCCCCGATGCCGAAGCCGATCGCGCCGAGCGCTCCATGCGTGCAGGTGTGACTGTCGGCGCAGACGACCAGCGCGCCGGGAAACGTGAGGCCGAGCTCCGGCCCGATGACGTGAACGATGCCTTGCGCGCCGCTGCCGATGTCGAACATTGGTATGCCGGCATCCGCCGTGCCGTCGCGCAAGGCGGTCAGCGCGCGGGTGCGCGATTGCGACGTAGGCGGCCGGCCGCGCGCCGTCGATATGACGTGGTCGGCCGTCGCGAAGGTGAGATCCGGGCGCGCAATCGTATAGCCGCGGTCCTTCACCCGCGCGAGGCCGGGCCCCGCGCCGTCGTGCAGGAGATGGCGGTCGACATGCAGGAGCGAGAAACCATCGCCAAGGTCGGCGACGACATGATCGTCCCAGACCTTCTCGAACAGGGTGCGCGGCGCGCTCATCGCCATGTCAGATACAGTAGAATGTCAGATACTGTAGAAATCGAGGACCGTCGGCACGCGATCGTTGATCAGCGTTATCTTCTTCCGCGAAATCAGCCATGCATCGGATTCGCGCACGAAAGAATGCTCGTAGCGTCCGTAGCGCGTGTGCTCCCTTGCGGTGCGCGGATCGAAGACATGGACGGCGAAGGCCGATTCCGACTGCATCATGCCGTCCTTGCCGGCGATGAGCTCGACATTGCCGATCTGGTGCAGCGTGCGGGGCAGGGGCAGCGCGGTGATCGATTTGCGCGATTCGATCCGCGAAATCCGCTCCTCAAGCCCATAGCGCCGATCGTGGTAGATAAGCGAGACCTGCGTCTGCGGATCGTCGGTCATCTCATATTCGTCGCGCCAAGCCGGCAGCCAGAACACGGCGTCGCGATGATACATCGCGACCCACGCATCCCACTCGCCTTTGTCGAGATAGGTTGCTTCGCGGAACAAGAGCGCCGCGGCCTCTTCGACATCGCTCATGCGTTTCGCGTGGCTGCGCGTTCGAGCAGGCGCTTCCATTCGCGGTAGCCCGAATGGAAATTCGTCTCGCCGCCGAAGCCGAGCGTGCCGAACGACCATTCGTGGGGAACGACACCGAGTTCGGCAGCGTGCCGGCTGTTGCCGGCGGAGGCATGACCGGCGCCGCGAAGATAGCCTTGCGTGTTGCCGGCGACATCCGCTTCATAGCCGGACTGACAGAACTCATACATGACGTTGTCGTCCGAGCTCGCGAGTCCGGTCGGATTGAAGAAGTCTTCGTAATTGCGGATGCGTATTGCGCGAAGGTCCGGCTGCTCGCCGACCGGCGCCAGGCAATGCGACACCATTTCGGTCTTGTTGGCGGCGAGCGGGCGCCACGTGCGCACTTGCGCCGACAATATGTCGATCACCTGAAGATTGGGAAAGATCGTGAGGTTGCGCTGCCGCAGCATCCATTTCGCTCGGTCGGAACCGACGCGCTTGCGTGCGGCGTCGAGCACGGATGGATCGTAAGATAGCGGCCGTCCATAGAGCTGCGCGCGTTTGATCGACCAGTTCACCGCATGGCCGTGATCGAAATTGAAGCTGCCTTGCCCTTCCTCTTCGTCGACCTCCTCGGGAAGGCCGAGCTTCGAGGCGGCGTCCGCCGGCCGGCGCTTGAGGATGTCGACATACGAACTGTGCGTAGCGGCGAAGTGATAATAGTCGAGCCCGTTCTCGAACTGCAGCTTCCAGTTCGCGTCGAATGTGTACGTGGAGCTGCCGGCGACGAATTCGACCTCGCCGCTTTCGCTTTGGTCGAGCACAAGATCGAGAAACCGCTTCGTCTCGCCGAGATAATCGTCGAGCGGCGGCACATCGGACGAGAGGCTGGCGAAGATGAAGCCGCGATAGCTGCCCAGTTTCGCCACCTTGATGAGATCGTGGTCGCGGCGTTCGAACCCTTGCGGATATTGTCCGGCGGCAAGCTCGGGGATCGCGACGTTGCGCCCGGCGCTGTCGTAGGACCAGCCGTGATATCGGCAGACATGCAATGCGCGCCGCCCGCTCTTGAATGGGCACACGATCGTTCCGCGGTGCCGGCACGTATTGAGGAAGCAGTTGATCCCGCCGTCACGGTCGCGCGTCAGCATCACGGGATGGCGGCCGATATGCGTCGTGACGAAATCGTCCGGCTGCGATATCTGCGTCTCGAGGCCGACGAAATTCCACGTCGCTTCGAAAATGTGCTTTACCTCCGCCTCGTAGACGGCGGGATCGGTGAAAATGCGCCGATCGACCTCGAAGACCTGCTCGTGCGGACGGTCATCGATCAAAGCGGCGATTGCTCGCAGACCTGCATCATGCCGCAGCGGCGCGTTCATGAAACTTCTCCCTGGCAGGGGTTCGGCTGTCGAAGCGAGCGCCGCGCGCGAGTTGTTTTGCGCAAGCATGACAGGCGGAGCATTGCGCGACAACCTCCGCTCATGAGGCAGCGCGCGGCGGCGCGTCCCAACCGACACGGGTGAGCGCGTCGGCAAAGCGTTGCAACAAGGCAGCGAGCATCTCGACATCCCGCGCCGGCAGAACTTCGAAGAGCCGCTGCTGCCGCAGCCTTGAGGCGCGAAGCAGCTTCTTGGCGAGCTTGCGGCCCGCGGGCGTCAGCTTCGCGAAGGCGGCGCGCCCGCGGCTGCGCGTCTGCTCGATTTCGACGAGACCGCCCGCCTGCATAGCGGCCAAGCTCCGACTGACGGCCGCCTTGTCGAGCGCTGCCGCGACGGCAAGTTCGCGGACATTCAGCGCTTCGGTCCGTTCAAGCACAAGCAGGACGCGCCATTCGATCATGCCGATATTCCAACGCGAGCGGAAGAAATCGGTGGAGCCGCGGCTGAGCCGCGTCGCGATCGACGTGACGAGAACCGCGATGAACTCGTCGGCGAGGAGGCCGCCGATCGGCTGCTCCTTGGGCTTCTGCGCATTCCTGTTTTTCCGAACCGGAGCGGAGCTTTTGCGAGTTTGAATTCCAGCCATGCTTCTTGACAAGCTTTTTGTTGAGCGGTCAACATAACCGGGAATTCGGAGACGCGCATAGAGCCGTAACACAAGGGCGGCGCGAGGACGAGGATGGACCACGACCCGCAAGACGGCTCGGTGCTCCGTGCCGATCTCATAGACTGCGACTTGCATCCCGCCGTTCCGGCGACCTCGGTGCTCGTTCGCTATCTCGATTCCTACTGGCGGGAGATGAATTCGGTCCGCGCTTTGGACAGGCTGAACCTCGCGCTCACCAGCTATCCGCAAAATGCGCCGCTCGCCTGCCGGCCCGACTGGGCGATATCAGGCGAAAAGCCCGGCGCATCCCTGAATGCCATGCAGGCGCATGTGCTGGCGCCGTTCAAGACGCGCTTCGGCATATTGAATTGCCTGCATGGCGCGCAGGCGATGCACAGCGAAGACATGGCCGCGGTTTTCTGCCGGGCCGTAAATATGTGGGTACGCGACGAATGGCTCGCGCGCGACGCGCGTCTCCGCGCCTCGATCGTCATTCCCGCGCAGAATCCCGAAATGGCGGTCGACGAGATCGAGCGCTGCGCAACCGACCGGCGGTTCGTTCAGGTTCTCATGTTGCTGATGGGCGAAACGACGCTCGGGCGGCGGCATCTCTGGCCGATCTACCGGACGGCGGAGCGGCTCGGCCTGCCGGTCGGCATCCATGCTGGAAGCGCGTATCGCTTCGCGCCGACTTCGGCCGGATGGCCGTCCTACTTTCTCGAAGACTATGTGGCGCAATCGGCCGGCTTCGAGAACCAGCTGCAGAGCCTGATTTCCGAAGGCGTCTTCGCAAAATTCCCCGACCTCAAGGTTGTTCTCATCGAATCCGGCCTGACATGGTTGTCCGGTTTCATCTGGCGCGCCGACAAGACGTGGCGCGGCGTGCGCGTCGAGGTCCCTTGGGTCACGCGGCAGCCCTCCGAGATCATCCGCCAGCACGTGCGTCTCACCGTTCAGCCGATCGACGCGGCCGACGGCGCCGAGGCGCTGCAGCGCCTTGTCGACCACGTCGGATCGGATGAACTCTTTCTTTTCTCGAGCGATTATCCGCATTGGCAATTCGACGGCCATGAAGCGCTGCCGAGCGGTCTTCCGGCAACGCTTGCCCGCAAGATCGGCACAGACAACCCGCTCGCGACCTACGGCCGTTTGGCGGAAACAATCGAAGAGGAAGCTGCGGCATGAGCACGCTCACGCTCGAAGAGCGCCCGCTCGGAAGCGCTGCCCCTCAGCGCGCCAAGCTGCGCGTGATCGATTGCGACATTCACCCCGCGATGACATCGTGGACGGAAGTGCATCCCTTTCTCGAGCGGCGCTGGGTCGATCACCTCGCCACGTATGGAAGCCATTTGCGTCACGCCTTTTCGGAAGCGCTGTCGCATCCGCGCATGTCGCCCGATGCGGCGCGCGTCGATGCCTATCCGGAGGAGGGCGGACCGCCGGGCTCGAGCCTGAAGGTGATGCGCGAGCAGCATCTCGACGCCAACGGCATCGACACCGGCGTCCTCATTCCGCTGCGCTGGAATCCCGGCAGCCAGCGCAATCTCGATTTCGGCGCGGCTTTGAGCAACGCGATGAACAGCTGGCAGGCCGAGCGCTGGGTGGCGCAGGAAAAGCGGCTGCGCGCCTCGATCCTGATTTCGCAGGAGGACAGTGTCGCCTCCGTCCGCGAGATCGAGCTGCGCGCCGCCGATCGGCGCTTCGTGCAGATTCTCCTGCTGCCGCGCACCGACGAGCCTTTGGGCCGCCGGCGATACTGGCCGATCTATGAAGCGGCCGAGCGCCACAATCTGCCGATCGCAATTCACGTCGGCGGCACCGGCGGGCATCCTTCAACCGGCGGCGGCTGGCCGTCTTATTACATGGAAGAGCACCACGCCGTCGCGGAGACGATGCAGGCGGTCGTCGTCAGCCTCGTCGTCGAAGGCGTGTTCGAGCGCTATCCGGGACTGCGCGTCGTCATCATGGAAGGTGGCCTCGGCTGGATTCCCTCACTCACTGAGCGGCTCGACAAGCATTGGGCGCGGCTGCGCAGCGAGGTCCCGCATCTCACGCGCAAGCCCTCCGCTTACATAAGCGAGCATCTGTGGTTCACGACGCAGCCGATGGAAGAGCCCGAACGGGCATCGCACCTCGCCGATCTGTTCGATCGCATCGGTTGGGATCGGCTTCTCTTCTCGACCGATTATCCGCATTGGGATTTCGACGATCCGCGCTACGCGTTCAAGATGCCGCTCACCGAAGCGCAGCGCGACCAGCTCCTGTTCGGCAACGCGCATGCTTTCTACGGCTTCGGCTGACATGATCTCATCCGGCGCCGGCAACCCTACCGAATTGCCGGTCGAAACCGCCGGCCGGCGAAGCGCAAATTAAGAAGCGCCGCACGCGAATCCTGTAATCGCGATGCGGCGGAGGGAGGAAAGATATGCATGCCTTGTTCAGGCTGACTTTGGCGGCGCTTTTTTCGCTCGGCCTGCCCGTCGCGGCGCAAGCTGACGACTGGAATGGGGTCGTCGACGCGGCGAAGAAGGAAGGCAAGGTCGTCGTCTACAACATGGCGCTCGGCGCGCCCTATTTCACCGCAGTCATCAAATCGTTTGAACGCAAGTACGGCATTTCAGTCGAAAGTCTCGATCTTCGCGCGAGCGAGCTTGCCGAACGCATCCGTACGGAACAGTCGGCGGGCCGCTTTCTTGGCGACGCCGAGATGATCACCACGACAATGATCGAGGAGCAGTTGAAGAACGGCGACTTCATCCAGAAGCTTCCGCCTATCCCCAACGCCTCGAACCTGCGTCCGCCGTTTGCAACGACGCCGCACAGTGTTCCGGCTTACGTGCAGCCGATGGGCATTCTCATCAACACGCGCCTCGTAAAGGACGAGGATGTCCCGAAAAGCTGGAACGATCTCAATTCGCCGAAGTGGAAAGGCAAGATCCTCTCCGACGACATGCGGCCGCTCGGCAGCGGCAACACGCTGTTTGCCGTCCTGCAGAACAATATGGGCAAGGATTTCAACGAGAAGCTCGCGGAGCAGAAGCCGGTCTTCAGCCGTGACATGCGCAACGACGCGCGGCGCATCGCGCGCGGCGAATATGCGCTCTACATTCCGCAGGTGTTCGCCTTTGCCTCCGATCTCAAGGGCTTGCCGGTCAAGGTCATCATTCCCGAGGAAGGCGCGCCTTACGCTCAGATGGAATTCGCGGTCCTGAAGAACGCGCCGCATCCGAATGCCGCGCGTCTCTTCATCGAGCATTTCCTCGATCCGGATTCGCAGGCGCTTTACGCCAATGCCTGGATGCTGCCCGTCGTCAAAGGCGCAGCCGAACGCGCCAACGCCGACGCGCAGCCCTTCGCGAACGCCAAGCTCATGGGCATGGCGAAATTGTCCGAACGGCCGGGCATGATGGACTTGGCAAAGAAGCTCTATCCTTAGCAGGTCGCCCGGAAGGCCGAGAAAATGAACATGCTCGCCCTAATGAGGCTTACCGCCAGCGCGCTTGCGTTTCTCGCTCTCTTGGTCTTGCCGCGACCGCTCCACGCGGCATCATGGGACGAGATTGTCGCGGCCGCAAAAAAGGAAGGCGTCGTCACCGTCTACACGACCACGCTCGGCGCCGTGTTCCACAAGATTCTCGCTGCGCGTTTCAAAGATAAGTACGGAATAGAGGTCAACTTCCTGGATTTGCGCGGCAGCGAGGTGCGTGAGCGCATCCGCATTGAGCAGGTTGCCAAACATCGCAATGGCGATGTCGTGCAGCTCAGCCCGGTGTCGCTCGAAGAGGTGAATACCGAGGGCAATCTCCAGCCGCTTCCGGATGTGCCGAACCAGACAAATCTTCTTCCGCAATTTGCGCGAACGGACTTTTCGATTCCGAGCCAAGTCTACGGTTTTGGCATGTTGATCAACACCCGCCTTGTCAAGGCAGATGAGGAACCGAAAAGCTGGCAAGATCTCCTCGATCCGAAATGGCGCGGGAAGATCTTATCCGACGATTTCCGCGCCGCCGGCGGCGGTGAGGTTTTCTTTGAAGCCACGTACGACAAGCTCGGACGCAGCTTCCACGAAAAATTGGCGCAGCAAAATCTTGTTTTCAGCCGCGATCTGGGCAGCAGTGAACGGCGCGTGGCGATGGGTGAATATGCGATCCGCATCCCGCAGCATTTCACCACCTTTCTGTCATTGAAGGGACTGCCGGTGAAATTTATCGCGCCAACCGAGGGCCTGACATACATCCAGTTCGACTCCGCGATCTTGAAAGATGCGCCGCATCCGAATGCCGCGCTCCTGCTTATCAACTTCTATCTCGAGTTGGATTCGCAGACCGTGATCGCAAATTCCGGCCTGGCACCGACGGTCAAGGGCGCGTTCGAGAAGTCGAACTTGCCGGCTCAAGGACTACTTGGATTCAAGCTCCTCGGAACGAGCAAATCCGGTCAGCTCGACGCGATGGTGGCGCGCGCCAAGGAAATCTACAAGTAACGTCACACGTCTTGCCAAGCATTTTGCCAAACATCCGCTTCGCTCACTGGAGTTCTCATGCCTGCTTCCACTCGGATTACGCGTGAAATGAAAACGGATGTGTTGATTGTCGGTGGTGGAATTGGCGGCATCTCTGCTGCTTTAAGTGCAGCGGAGATGGGAGCCGATGTCGTGCTTGCCGAGGAACTCGATTGGCTCGGCGGGCAGCTGACTGCCCAAGGCGTTCCGCTTGACGAATATCCCTGGAATGAGACTGTCATATTCTCGCGGTCCTACGCGCAATTTCGTGCGCAGATTCGAGGCTTCTACCGCGTTCATTATCCGCTTGCGCCGGCGGCCCGTGCCAACCCTTTGCTCAATCCTGGAATGGGCAACGTCTCGACGCTCTGCCACGAGCCGCGCGTGTCGGTGCAGGTCATCGAAGCCATGCTTGCGCCGCATCAAAGCTCGGGCCGTGTGCGCGTTCTGCGTGAGCACAAGGTCGAAGCGGTTGACGTGAACGGGGACAGGATATCGGGCATCACGTTGACCAATCTCAAGACAGGCAACCGGCTGTCGGTCGCCTGTCGCGTCATCATCGATGCAACCGAGACCGGCGAATTGCTTGAGCTCGCGAAAGTCGAGCATGTTCTTGGAGCGGAGGCGCAGGCAACGACCGGCGAGCCTCACGCGCTCGAGAGGGCCGACCCGCTGAACCAACCGGCGATCACTTGGACATTTGCAGCCGATTACTTGCCGGACGAAACCCACGTCATCGATAAGCCTGCAAGCTACGAGCAATGGAAAGGTGAGGTGCCGAAGCTGTGGCCGGGACCGCGGTTCTCGTGGAGCGTTCCGGACCATGTCACCCATCAACCGCGAGCGCGCCCTTTGTTCGCCGGCGATTCTGACGAAGAATACTTGTTTGATCTTTGGCATGCGCGGCGGCTCGCATACCGACTTAATTTTGCTCCCGGCGCATATCGCAGCGATATTACATTCGCCTGCTGGCCACAGAACGAATACTGGGACAAGCCTGCGCTGGGTGTGCCGCAATCGCAGGCCGACACAGCTTTGCGCGAAGCCCAAGAGTTGAGTCTGTCGTTCTTCTATTGGATGCAGACCGACGCGCCGCGTCACGACGGCAAAGGCACAGGTTATCCCGGTCTTCGTTTGCGCGGCGATGTGCTCGGAACCGAAACTGGACTTGCAAAGCAAGCCTACTACCGAGAAGGGCGCCGCATCCAAGCGGAGTTTACGCTGCTCGAGCAGCATATCGGCGTCGCCGCTCGCCCAAATTTCACCGCAGCGGAGACTTTCCCTGACAGCATCGGCGTCGCGGCCTATCGCATCGATCTCCACTACAGCACACGCGGCGGCGACACGGTCGATATCGACACGTATCCGTTCCAGATTCCGCTCGGGGCGCTCTTACCCGTTCGCGTTGACAACCTATTGCCAGCCTGTAAGAACCTGGGCACGACGCGCATCACAAACGGCGCATGCCGTGTTCATCCCGCAGAATGGAGCATCGGCGAGGCCTCTGGCGCGCTGGCCGTTTTCGCTCTCGCCAAAGGTGTGCCGATGCGAGCGGTACGAAGCGATCCGTCTCTTCTGCAAGAATTTCAACAAGTGCTGATGAAGCGGGGCGTCATGCTGGCGTGGCCTGCCTTCGGTCCGCTGACTGCAACTGCCCGGATCGGCTATCGTCCGCCGCCTGCATCATGACGTCTCAAGCGGTCAGCCGGGATGAAATCCCGGAAGGAGAGCATGCCGCGCCTATCTCGTTGCGGCAGCGGCTGAGCACACTTCCCGCCGGACGCATTGTTGGCCTGCTCGTGCTCGCGCTGATCCTCGCGTTCCTGTCTGTCTATCCGCTGTCGATGCTGCTCTACGGCAGTTTGCATTCGACGCCGCCGGGCATGGCCGGCGAGTTTAATCTCGACGGTTATCGCGACGTCGTCGCGCCGCAAAACCTTCTCGTTCTGCTAAACACGATTGGAATTGCGCTGGCGAAAACGATCCCGTCGATTTGTCTCGCCATCCTGCTTGCCTGGATACTTGCGCGCACGGACACGCCGTTCCGCGGAGCGCTCGAAGTGCTCGTGACGTTGCCTTTCTTCATCCCGCCGATCCTGACCGCGATGGCTTGGGGAATGCTCGGCAATCCGCAAGTCGGTCTCTTGAATCAAGTCTGGCAATGGGCGAGCGGCTCGACGAGCCCGCTCATCAATGTCTATTCCTATGGCGGCGTAATCTGGCACATGATGCAATATTCGGTGCCGTTTCTTTTCCTGCTGATCGTCGATGCTTTCCGCGCCATGGACCCGAGCCTCGAAGAGGCGAGCCGCATGTGCGGCGCATCGCGGCTGAGGACGTTCCGCGGCATCACGCTGCAGCTGATGCTGCCCGTTCTCACCAGTGCGGCGATCCTGAGCTTCATTCGCGGCATCGAGAATTTCGAATCGCCGCTGTTCTTTGGGACGCCGGCCGGCATCCGCGTGATCACGACGGATATCTACGATTCGATCAATCAACGTTCGCCGCCGCAATATCAATACGCAACGGCGATGAGCTTTGCGATCCTCGCCCTCATGTTCCTTCTCGTGCTGCTGCAATGGGTGATCCTGCGCGGGCGCAGCTTCACGACCGTCAGCGGCAAGGGCTATTCGCC
>JAFAVH010000210.1 GCA_019242655.1 Methylobacteriaceae bacterium | reverse complement strand
CCCGGCCGGCTCGCGCCGGAAATCGTGGTAGAAGGTCACGACGCCATGGATTTCGGCGCGCGACAGATTTAGCGCCTCGGCGATGATCGGGACGGCGGATTGATCGATATATCCGAACGTCTCCTGCAGGGCGTGGAGGATCGGAATCGTCGCCCCTTCGAGGTGCGCGTACCCGGCGATTACCGCCGAAGCCCGGTCCAAGTCCCAGGGTTCAAAAGACATAACGCGCTCTGCATGGAGAGATGCCAGCGCGGAATCTCGCTTTAAAACCACTTCAAAATCAATAAAGCTGTTCCGTCCGTCGATAGAGAATATCTATCGAGGGCCTGCCTCGATCGCGAGCTCCTGGGCAAGCCGGCGCGCTTCCCCAACCAGCGCCGTGACGAGCGGTGTGGTCGGCTCGCGGTGCGAGACGAGGAGGCCGACCGAATGGGTTATGTCCGGCTCCACGATCGGAATGGAGGCGACGGTTTCCGGGAGGCCGATACTGTCGGCGAGGATCGGCGGCAGCACGCTCGACCAGCGGCCGGTTCTGACATGCGAGACAAGCACGATGGTCGAGTTCGAGACGAGCGTCGGTTCGGGCGTGATGCCGGCATTGCGCAGCATCTGATCGATGATGCGGCGGTTCTGCATGTCGGGCGTGAGGAGGCAGAGCGGCAGGCGCCCGACCTCCGCCCATGTGACCGTCGCGCGTCCGGCAAACTCGCCGTCTTTTGCGGTGAGCAGGCGATAGCGCTCGTCATAGAGCGGCACGGTGCGGACCTGTCCGAGCGGCTCGTTATCTAAATAACTCAGGCCCGCCTCGACTTCGAGATTTTCAAGGAGCTGCAAAATCTCGATCGAGGTGCGCGACAGGGCGGTGAAGCGTACGCCCGGATGCTTCGCGCGGAAAACGGTGTCGTGAGGCGCGCCACGATGGGCAGCGCCGTCGGGATCACCGCCATGCGCACATGACCTTCGAGCCCGCGCTTCAATGCATCGATGTCCTGACGCATTGCTTTGGCATCGCCCACGATGCGTCTCGCCCAGTCGAGCACGCGCTCGCCTTCCGGCGTGAAGCCTTGAAAACGCGACGAGCGCTGAACGATCAAAACGCCGAGGGCATCCTCGAGAGCCTTAAGGCCGGCAGAGAGCGTCGGCTGCGTTACGCCGCAGGCGTCAGCTGCCCGGCCAAAATGCCGTTCGCGAGCCAGCGCCAGGACGAATTCGAGCTTGTCAATCAGTGAACCGCCTCGCTTCAGAAGTTGGGAGAAATCTGCGCTACGAATCGCGGCAGAACAAGAAGAGCATCGCGATGCGAGAGGCTTTCGCTGAATCGCTGCTCATAAGCTCTCATTTCAAGCACGGCCAAATCATTATCAGTGGCTTTTGATTGCTTCGCTCGACAGAAATCGCTTCCAACTGTGAGAGGAACGGCATCGCGCTAAGTCGTTGCGATCACCCTAATTGGGAAACAAGGTGCTAAAGTCGGACGTACCAAGCTTCGCAGAAAACCGGGCAAAGAGACAGCGAAACGTGAGGAGACGGCCGGCAAGCAGTACCAAGCTCTCGTCTTAATCGTGGGCTTTCTGGGTCCTTCGCTGACGCGGAGAATGTTGGTTTCTGGGACACTGGCGGAGGGAGCGGGATTCGAACCCGCGATACCGTTTCCGGTATACACACTTTCCGGGCGTGCGCCTTCAACCACTCGGCCACCCCTCCGCATTCCGCTCGTGCGCCGGATCACCGGCGCCTGCGGCAGGAAAGCGAGGGCCACTATAACAGGTAGGCCCCGCAGGCAAGGCGGAAGCGCCGCTTGACAGGCAAGGGCGAAACCGCCGAAAGCGCCACGCTCCCCACGGGGTTCAGCCCCTCACGACCATTGGACGAAAAGCTTTCATGGGTTTCAAATGCGGCATCGTTGGCCTGCCCAATGTCGGCAAGTCGACCCTCTTCAACGCGCTGACGCAGACCGCGGCGGCACAGGCGGCAAACTATCCGTTCTGCACAATCGAGCCGAATGTCGGCGACGTCGCCGTGCCCGATCCGCGGCTTGACGCGTTGGCGCGCATCGCCGCCTCAAAGGAGATCATCCCGACGCGGCTCACCTTCGTCGATATTGCCGGTCTCGTGCGCGGCGCCTCGAAAGGCGAGGGTCTGGGCAACCAATTTCTCGCCAATATCCGCGAATGCGACGCGATCGCCCATGTCGTACGCTGCTTCGAGGACAGCGACGTCACGCATGTCGAGGGCGATGTCGATCCCGTCCGCGACATCGAGACGATCGAAACCGAGCTGATGCTCGCCGATCTCGAGAGCCTGGAGAAGCGCATCGGTGCGGTCGAGAAGAAGGTGAAAGGCGGCGACAAGGAAGCGAAAGAGCAATTCGCGCTGATGAGCCGCTGTCTCGGGCTTCTGCGCGAAGGGCGCCCGGCGCGGGCGGCAGACATCGCTCAGGACGAGCGGCGGACCTTTGGTCAGCTCGGGCTCCTGTCGTCAAAGCCGGTGCTCTATGTGTGCAATGTCGAGGAAGCCGCGGCCGCGAACGGCAATGCATTCTCCGTCCAAGTCGAGAAACGTGCGGCGGAAGAAGGCGCCGTGGCGGTTGTCGTCTCCGCGCAGATCGAAAGCGAGATCGCAACGCTATCGCCTGAAGAACAGTCCGACTATCTTGCGGCGGTCGGGTTGTCGGAACCCGGGCTCAACCGGGTGATTCGCGCCGGCTATGGGCTCTTGCATCTCATCACCTACTTCACCGCCGGACCGAAAGAGACGCGCGCCTGGACGATCGAGACGGGCACGCGCGCGCCACAGGCCGCGGGCGTCATTCACACCGATTTCGAAAAAGGCTTCATTCGCGCCGAGACGATCGCCTACGACGATTATGTCGCGCTCGGCGGCGAAGCCGGCGCGCGCGAGGCCGGGAAGTTTCGCCTTGAAGGCCGCGATTATGTGGTCGCCGACGGCGATGTCATGCATTTCAGATTTGCAACGTGACACGTGCTAGGCGGTGCTGCCGGCGTCGACGGTCAGCACGGTGCCGGTGATATTGCGCGCCTTGTCGCTAAGCAGAAACGTCACGGCTTCAGCGACGTCCTCAACGTTGGCAAGACGTTGGAGCGCGCTGCGTCCGGCGATTCTCTGACGCTGCGCGTCATTCATCGAACCGGTGAGCTCGGTTTCGAGAAATCCCGGCGCGACGGCGTTGACATTAATACCGAGCCGGCCGACCTCGCGCGCGAGCGATTTGGTGAATCCAATCATCGAAGCCTTGGTCGCGGCATAGACCGAAAGGCCCTGATACCCCGTGCTCGCGATGATCGATGAAATGTTGACAATGCGCCCGGCACCTTCATTCATCATGCTGCGCACGACATATTTCGTCAGCATGATCGGCGAAAGCATGTTGAGCCGAATGAGCTTTTCGATATTCGATTCCGGCATGGTCGCCAGAATGCCCTCGGTGCCGATCCCGGCATTGTTGATCAAGCCGTAGATCGGACCGAAGCGCGCGCGCAGCTCGCGTGCGAGTTCGTGGAGCTTGTCGATTTCGCTGAGATCGAACGGCGCGAAATATATCGACTCAGGCGCTTGCTGCCGTGCCGCGGCAAGCTCCTCGGTTTCCTGCCGCGCAATGGCGATCACGGTGTAATCGTCCCGGACCAATGCCTGCGCGATCGCCAAGCCGATGCCGCGGCTGGCGCCCGTAATGATCACGTTAGCCATTGGGGCGCGCCAACTTCCCGCCGGATGTTACGGCGAGGTGATCGACAATCTTTATGCGTGCGGGAACTTTGTGCGGCGCCAACTCGGCGCGGCAAAGTGCCGAAACTTCATCAGCGATTGCGTCATCGACGTTGCGGCCGCCAGAATTCAGCACGATTTCCGCCTGCACGAGCGCGCCGGTAATCGGATTCTTGCGTGCGCTGACGCGCGACATGCGCACCAGCGGATGCGCGTTGATGATCCTCTCGACCTCCTCCGGATGCACTTTCAGTCCGCCGACATTGATAATGCCGCCGCGCCGCCCGATGAAATAATAGCGCTCGCCGCGCTGCTCGACCATATCGCCAGTGTCGACGAAGCCGTCGGGCTCGTGCAGCCGATCGGGAACGCCCAGATAGCCGCTCGCCATGCGCGCGGAGCGGATGCATAGCGAATCGTCGACGACCTTCATCTCGACGTCGCGTCCGCGCGACTGCGACACCAAATTCACGGGAAAGCCCTCGAGGCCATCCGTCACGTTGAACGCGACACCAGCTTCGGTCGAAGCATAAGCGTGGGAGACGGAGGCGGGAGCAAACGCCTTTTTCAAAGCATCGAGAACGGCCTGATCGGCGATTTCTCCGGAAAG
Organism: Methylobacteriaceae bacterium; assembly: GCA_019242655.1. Classification (GTDB taxonomy): domain Bacteria; phylum Pseudomonadota; class Alphaproteobacteria; order Rhizobiales; family Beijerinckiaceae; genus JAFASC01. Next base: position 3,907 of record JAFAVH010000210.1, on the reverse strand, counting down.
GCGGACATAGTCGGGCGCAATGAGGTCTCGCTTGGGCGACATCAGGACACGGCGCCAATGCGACGGCGTCCCGGAAATGTGTGTCACCCCGCAACGCGCGAGCCGGCGCAAATGTTGATCGAGCGGCTCATCGGCATGCGAGAGGATCATCGAGGAACCGCCGACGATCGCGCGTAGAAAGATCTGCAAGCCGCCGTAGCGCCGGATATCGTAGAATGTCGCCCAAGCCGTTGGCCGTGCCGCCGGCACGATTGGCGCAATTGCGCCGACAAGGCCGCGCAACGTGTGAACGACGAGCTTTGGCGCGCCGGTCGTGCCGGAGGTGGTGAGGATCCATTCGGTTTCGCGCACCGCCCCAGGGATCGGCGACATCGGTCCTGACGGTTCAAGGTAGGAGACGACGTGCGGTACTGATCCACTGTAGCGCGCCACATCAGCTTCGCCTGACACAATCGTGTCGACTTCCGCTTGTCCGACAATGCCCCTGAGATGCTCGTCCGCGAGGCCAGGCGGGCACAGGACCATCCGACGCGCAATGCCGTCGAGTTCGATCAGGACAAGGGCCGCGGCGAGTTGCCCTTCCGTCGCAATCAGAATTGAGCGGCCGCGAAAATCCTCGCGGTTCTTAAAGCCGGTGCAATGCGCAGCGACGTCGAGGGAGAGCGAGCGCTTCGGCCCGTGCAGCATGCCCGCAGAAAGATCCCCGGCCTGCGCAAGAAAGCCGCGGAGCGTGATCTCAGGCGTGTTCATGCTCGTAGAGAGCGATCAGCTCGCCGAGCGTCACCGGAAAGCTGACCTCATCGGATTCGCTGAACGGATCGCGGCCAGTCTCATCCTCGAGGCGCGCCACAAGCAGCGCGAAGCAGAGCGAGTCGAGCCCCGAATTTGTCAGGGCGAGGTCGTCCGTCAGCGGCGCCAGCGTCTTTTTCTGCGCGGCCGCGATCTCCTCGATCGCCTGGATTATCTTCGAGCGGGTCGACATCTCAATTCGTCTGCAACGGAAAGGAGTTAACGCGGCATGAGACCGACCACAAGCCTCCGGCGGAATCGTGGTGAACGATCGGGGTCAAAAGCGAAACTTGCCGTTGCGGATTTGGTCATACGCCTTCTCATCCAGCGGCACGTAAGCATCGGCGGTTCGATCTTCAACGTAGATCGGATCGCGCGTCGCCCGCGGGTCGAACGCCTCCTCTAGCAAAGCCTGCTTCTTCGGCTTGAACGTTTCGGTTAGGTCGGTCGAGCTGGAAAGCCGCACGAAAAGCGGCCGGGCATAAGAAGGCAGCCGTTCGCGGGCCAGCGAATGCAGCGCCTGCAAATCGAACCCGGCCTCTGCCGTCACGGCGGCCATGCCGGCGCGGCCATCTGTCCCCGGAACGGACACGCCGTAAACCACAACCTCCGCCACACCCGGACAGGCGGAGAGCACGTCTGCGACCTGCAAGGTTGAGACGTTCTCGCCTTTCCAACGAAACGTGTCGCCGATCCGATCGACGAAATAGATGAAGCCGCGCTCGTCCTTGCGCATGAGATCGCCGGTGCGATACCAAGCATCACCATCTTCAAATACGTCGCGCAGAATCTTGCGCTCCGTTTCCGCGACGCTGACATAACCCTCGAAACGCGTCTCCGGATTGTCAGACTTGACACTGATCCGGCCGAGGGCCTCGCCGATCTCGTTTGCAGCGCAGGCAACGCAGTGCCCCCTCGCATTGCGGTAGGGCTGTTCCTGCTCGGCATCATACCGCACGATGATTGCGGGGAAGCGCGGCGCAAGGAATGCCGGCACATGGCCGATCGCACCGGGTTCATCTTCGATGTTGAACAAGGAAAACGTCCCCTCGCTCGCCGCATAGAATTCGATGATTTCGGGGATGGCAAAGCGCTCCTTGAATTTCGTCCAGATATCGGCACGCAATCCGTTTCCGCAGGCGAGGCGCAGACGGTGCTCGCGCTCTTCAGGACAAGACGAGGCGTTGACGAGGTAGCGGCAGAGTTCGCCGATATATTGGAAGAGCGTACATTTATACTCGACAATTTCAGGCCAGAAGCGGCTTACGGAGAATTTCTCCGCAACAAATACGGAACCACCGCCGACAAGAACGGAGCCAATCGCCACGACTCCGCCGATGCTGTGATACATGGGAAGACAATTATACATGCGGTCGTCAGCGCGAAAATCGCCAAGGCCCGCGAACCAAAACGACCATTGCAGAATGCGATGATGCGTGACTTTTGCGGCCTTCGGCAATCCCGTCGTGCCAGAGGTGTAGATGAGAAGCGCCGTGTCGCTGATTGTGACCGCTCGGCGTTCTGACGTGCTCAGCGGCGCACTGGAATATTGTGCAAGTGCGCTTCCGCTTTGATCGTGCGCCCAGACCTCGACCGAACTGCCGTCCGGAACGGCTTGGCGAAGGGTTTCTGCCAGTTCGGCGGTGACGATGACGTGTTTGGGCGACGCAGCAGCGATTGCATGCGCGAGCGCGGAGCCCGCGAGATTCGTGTTGATCAGTGCAACGACGCCTCCGACTCGCGTGATACCGAGCCAGACCGCGATATATTCGGGCCGGTTCGGCATCATGAGGCAGACGACCTCACCCTTCCGCAAGCGATCGAGCGCCCAGCGGCTATAGCGATTCGTTAGCTCGGCGAGTTCGGAATATGTGAGCGATCGGGTCTCGGACAGGAGTGCGGGTGCGTCGCCTCGCACGCCTGCTTTCTCTTCGAGAACATCGCCGAGCAAGCGCAACGGATTCGCCGAAATCGTCGACGTTGCCTGAAGCGCACGAATCCAGGCGTCTCGGCTCGAGGCCTTTTTGACCATCATGACTTCATCGGCCGCTTTGGATCGTAAGGACTTGATGGATTCACATCCATATCGACGACATCGACGCATCCTTGCCTGCGTATGTTTGGCGCCGCCATGCCAAACGCCTTCGCGCAAACTGACGCCATTAATTTTCGCGAGGACGAGACAGCGCCACTCGCCTCCCGCAGGCAGACCGGATTTGCTCTTTCCGCCGAACTGAAATGTGAGCGCCTTTTCCTGCCCGTTCGTGTGTCCGAGAATAATCGGACAGATTTCGCGATATAGACCCTCGTATGTGCACGTAATCTGCTTTCGCTCGAGCATCGCTTGTGCAAAAAGCTGATAAGTCGCGCTCGGCATGCTCACACCGCAAGATATGTGGCCTGCACACTCGCGTCGGCCTGCAGGGCGGCCGTGTCGCCGCTCCAGACGATCTCGCCTTTCTCGATCACATAGTGCCGATCGGCGAGCGCACAAAGCTCTTCGAGTTCCTTGTCGATGATCAGGATCGACAGCCCAATTTGTTTCAATTCATGCAGCCGCCGCCAAATTTCCTCGCGCACGATCGGCGCGAGGCCCTCGGTCGCTTCGTCGAGGATGAGAAGGCGCGGATTGGTCATCAGTGCACGGCCGATGGCGAGCATCTGCTGTTCGCCGCCGGAGAGCTGCGCCCCACCATTCTCCAGCCGCTCGGCGAGACGCGGAAACAGATGCAGCACCCGTTCCAGAGTCCATGCCGAAGCGCCGTCGCGCGCGCGCCCGGCGACCAGGAGGTTCTCCCGCACGCTGAGATTCGGAAAAATGCGCCGACCCTCGGGCACGTAACCGAGCCCGAGCCGCACGACGACATGGGAAGGCCGATTGGCAATCAGCCCGCCCTGCCAGAGGACCTTGCCATCGGAGCAGCGCATGAGCCCCATGATCGTGCGCACGGTCGTCGTCTTGCCCATACCGTTGCGTCCGAGCAACGTGACGACCTCGCCTTCGTCGATCTCGAACGAAATGCCGAACAAGACCTCGCTCGGCCCATAAGCGGCGTGCAAGTTCTCGACCTCGAGCAAGCACGTCACCGGTGCTTCTCGCCGAGATAGGCCGCGCGCA
>JAFAVH010000137.1 GCA_019242655.1 Methylobacteriaceae bacterium | reverse complement strand
CCGCTCCTCATTGCGATTCTCCTGCTCGCGCTGATCAACCCCCTCACCGACCGCGGCATTTATCCCTCTTACGTGAAGGACGGCGTCGAAAGTCCCAGAACCTTCGAGTTCCAGGGCTGGAATTCTTTCTCGCGTGTGACGCTCACGCATGACACTCGGGGCGAGCCGGCGATGTGGGGCGCCTCGGAGAAGATGCCGCCGACTACGATTTCACAGCAATGGATGACGCTCGACGGCTCGGCCGGCACGAGCATGTACAAATTCGGTGGCAATATCGAAGACTTGAACTTCTTGCGCTACGACATCAGCAACCTCGCTTATCATCTGCCCGGGCTCGAGCGCGGTGCCGTGATAGGTGTCGGTGGCGGTCGCGATATTCTGTCGGCGCGGTTGTTCGGCGTGAAATCCGTAATCGGGGTCGAGATCAATCCGATCCTTGTCGATATCTTGACGCGGCGTTATGCCGACTACACCGCGATCAGCAAATATCCCGGTGTAAGTTTTGCGGTCGATGAGGCGCGCTCGTGGTTCGCACGTACCGACCAGAGCTTCGACATCATCCAGATGAGCCTTATCGATACGTGGGCGGCAACGGGGGCCGGCGCCTACACGCTCACTGAGAACGGGCTTTACACGGTCGAGGCATGGCAGATTTTCTTGCGACGGCTCAATCCGAACGGCGTGTTCACGGTGAGCCGCTGGTATGCGCCGGGCGAAGTCAACGAGACCGGCCGCATGGTCTCGCTCGCGACGGCGACATTGCTCGAGTCCGGTGTCAAGGATCCGCGGACGCATTTGTTCTTGGCAACGGGCGGAAACATCGCGACGATCGTCGTATCCAAATCGCCGCTTTCGGCCGAAGCGCTCACGAGCTTAAAGAAGGCGGTCGCCGATCTCGGCTTTGGCATTCTCATCAGCCCGGGAGAGAAGAGCGCTTCGCCGCTGCTGCAGGCAATTGTCGATTCGCCGGACCGCGCGCAATTGCACGCGGCGACGGAGAATTCCTATCTCGATCTGACGCCGTCTTATGACGCGCAGCCATTCTTCTTCAATCAGCTTCGCTTCGATCGCCTGTTCGGCAGCCGGCCGATTTCGGCAGACATCGGCGCCGGCGTTTATGCCGGCAATATCGTCGCGACTCTGACGCTGGCGATGCTGGTTGTCATTTCCGCGCTGCTCGTCGTCGGCACGATCGTCGCGCCGCTCTATTCTGCCGTTAGGCACACCGGCTGGACGCTCGCGGTTGGCGGCACGAGCTATTTTCTTCTGATCGGCATCGGCTTCATGATGACTGAGATCGCGCTTGTGCAGAGAATGAGCGTGTTCTTGGGTCATCCGGTTTACGCGCTGAGCATCGTCTTGTTCAGTCTTATTCTGGCGACGGGCATCGGCGCGCTCGTTTCAGAACGGTTCCAGTTGAACAGCGCTGCGCGTTTGTTCGCGTGGGCCTTCGCAACCGCGCTCTACATTTTCACGCTGCGCTACTGGATGCCGCCCGTCCTCTTGCAGCTCGATAGCGCGCAGCTCGTCACGCGCGCCGCCTTCGCGGTACTGGTGCTCGCGCCAGCGGGTTTCCTCATGGGCTTTGGCTTTCCAACTGGCATGCGTCTCGTCAGCGCGATCGACAGAGGACCAATGCCGTGGTTCTGGGGGATCAACGGGGCAGGGGGCGTGCTCGCGGCGAGCGTCGCTGTCTTGACCAGCATGGCCTTCTCAATTGACACGAGCCTGCAGGTCGGTGGCGTATGTTATGCGCTGCTCGTGTTGCCGGCTGCGGGATTGCTTCGCAGCATCGGCCCGAGGCTCGACGCCTCTACTCCGGTTGAAGTGTCTTAGTCTGACCACGCAACATCCCGGGGCCGCGCGAAGCGATCCGGGAAAAGTGGCAGCCCTATACGGTCACTCCGTGAAGATCATAGGCGTCGGCGCGCTCGATCTTCACAGTGACGATGTCGCCCGCGCGCAACGGCCGGCGCGAGGTCACATGCACGACGCCGTCGATCTCCGGCGCGTCGAATTGACTGCGCGCCTTCGACACTGGCGCGCCCGGCTCGTCGATGATCACCTGTAACCGCCGCCCGACTTTTCCGGCGAGCCGCTTGGCGCTGATCTTCTGCTGATGCGCCATGAGGCGATGCCAGCGCTGCGCCTTCACCTCGTCGGGCACGATCGGCAGGCCGAGGTCGTTGGCCGGCGCGCCGGAAACCGGCTCGTATTTGAACGCGCCGAGCCGGTCGATCTTCGCTTCCGACAACCAGTCGAGCAGAAGCGCGAAATCTTCTTCCGTCTCGCCGGGAAAGCCGACGATGAAGGTCGAGCGGATCGCAAGGTCGGGCGCAGCGGCGCGCCAGGCGCGGATGCGATCGAGCGTCTTCTCCTGATTGCCCGGCCGGCGCATGGCTTTCAGCACGCTCGGCGAAGCGTGCTGAAACGGGATGTCGAGATAGGGCAGGACGAGTCCTTCGCCCATCAGCCCGATCACCTCGTCGACATGCGGATAGGGATAGACGTAGTGGAGGCGCACCCACGCCCCGAGCTGCCCAAGCTCGCGCGCGAGCTCAACGAACTTCGCACGCACGGGCCGATCGCCGAAGGCGCTCTCGGCGTAGCGGAGATCGATTCCGTAAGCACTCGTGTCCTGCGAGATGACGAGAAGCTCCCTGACACCAGCCTTCACCAGCCGCTCGGCCTCGCGCAGAACGTCGGCGGCAGGCCGCGAGACGAGATCGCCGCGCAATTTCGGAATGATGCAAAAGGTGCAGCGATTGTTGCAACCTTCTGAAATCTTGAGATACGCGTAATGGCGCGGCGTCAGCTTGATGCCTTGCGCGGGCACGAGATCGATGAGTGGATCGTGCTTCGGCGGCACTGCCGCGTGCACCGCTTCAAGCACGGATTCATAAGCCTGCGGCCCGGTCACCGCGAGCACGTTCGGGTGCGTGGCGCGAATGGCGTCCGGCTCGGCGCCCATGCAGCCGGTGACGATCACCTTGCCGTTCTCGTTCAGCGCCGCGCCGATCGCTTCTAGCGATTCCGCCTTGGCGCTGTCGAGAAAGCCGCACGTGTTGACGATCACCGCGTCGGCCCCGGCGTGCGAACGCGCAAGCTCGTAGCCTTCGGCGCGCAGCCGCGTCAGGATTCGCTCGCTGTCGACGAGTGCTTTCGGGCAGCCGAGGCTGACGAATGAAATCCGCGGCGCGGGCGCCACGGATTTTTCCAGAACGGCAGAAGACATGATCGGCGGCTCGATGCCACGCGTCATCTGCCGGGGCAAGCTCGGGCGCAAGAGAAAAGCCCGGCCGCGAGGGCCGGGCTCATCCTCGTTCGAAGATTGCTCTGATCAGTAGCGGGCGACGACCGGAGCCGGAGCCGCGTAATCGAACTTGTAGGAGATGCCGCCGGTAATCCGGGCTTCGGTCACACGCTCGCGATAGAACTGGCCGGGGATCAAGACGGAGGCGTTGTTGAACGTGCCGAAGTCGCTGTAGCGGCCCTCGACGCGGGCAAGCCAGTTGTTGGTGAAGGCATATTCGACGCCGCCGCCAACCGTCAGGCCGGCACGGCTTGGCGTAAACGTCTCGCCAAGAACCGGCCCGAACAGGAAGTTCTCGCGCAGCCGGAAGGTCTCGAAGGCGACACCGCCCGTGCCGTAGACCATGAACCGGTCGAAGGCGACGCCGATGCGGCCGCGGATCGAGCCCTCGACACCAGAGCGCCACACGGAATTGCTGAAGAGGAAGTTGTTGAAGGGACCGTTGACCCGCATGCTCGAGCCAAGCACGTCGCCTTCCATACCGAAGACGAACTGGTTGACCTGCCAGTTGAAGCCGACATGGCCGCCGCCAACCGGGCCGGTCGCGCGGTAGCTCAGCTGATAGTTGGCCAACCCACCGGCGATGCCTGTCTCGCGGACATCCTGCCAGCCATAGCCGCCGTCGACGCCGATATAGAAGCCTGTCCAGGTGAAGGCCGGCACAACCGGCACGACCGGAGGCGCTTTGCGCGAGGGCAGATCGGCAGCGAGCGCGGAGCCGACCATCGCCGTCGCAGCAACGGAAGAGAGAAGAAGTTTGCGAAGCATCGGAGCTCCTCTTTGCGAACAAGATGAGGGAAGCCTAGCCGATAGAAGGCTTACTGCAACGCTGGAGTGGGAGTTTCGCCGCCTATTCGCAAGTGCGTGACGCACCCACAACAAATGCCGAATAGCTGCCCAAAGAGGCTCAATCGGTAGGCAGAAATGAGGTGTTTCCAACGAAAAAGCCCGGCGCAAGGCCGGGCTTTAGCGTCATACATGAACTGCTCAGTAACGGGCGAGAACTGGAACCGACCCGCCCCAACCGAATCGGTAGTTCAAACCGGCACGCACAATGTGCTCTTGCTCGCGGTTGTTGACTGAAAACCCGGCAAGACCGCCCGGCGCGAGGTAAGTGCGATTATTGCGGCCGAGATCGGCAAAGAGATACTCGACCTTCACGCTCCAATTCGGCGTGAAAGCGTATTCAGCACCGGCGCCAACCGCGTAACCAACGCGCGTGTTGTTGCCGTTGTTGGCGGTGAAGAAGGTCGGCGCGCCACCGATATTGCCGATGATCGTATTCGGCCAATTGTTGTTGCCGCCGCCGAAGGCGACACCGCCGGTGCCGTAGACTAGGACGCGGTCAAAGGCGAGGCCGGCGCGACCGCGTACGGTGCCGAGGAAGCTCGTCGTTGAGCCGTTACCAACGAAACCGAACGTGTTGTTATTGTTGTTGCTCCCGACGAGGGCCTGACCGTCGCCCTCGACGCCGACGACGAACTGGTTGATCTGGTAATTCACGCCGACTTGTCCGCCACCGATGAAGCGGGCGCTGTTGTTGACGTTTGCGGTGGCGAAAGGAGAGGCGCCACCGAAGAATGCGGCATTGTTGAAGCCGTTATCGTTGTTTGCGCGGAAGGCGCCGCCGGCGTTCACGCCGACATAAAAGCCCGTCCAGGTGAAGATCGGCACGGGCGGTACGTAAGCGACAGGCGGGGGCGGCCTACGCGACGGCAGGTCGGCGGCGGCGGCCGAGCCGATCATTGCCGCTATAGCGGCGGTGGACAGAATCAGTCTGCGAAACATTCAAGCACTCCTACTCATCGCGGCTTCGATTTGTGTACGCCGCTCGCGGAAGGCATCGCGTGCCCGTCCGCTGGCTTTCGCGTGGGGAAAACGTGCCCCGGTAAGGTTGACGAGGTGTAAAGGGGCGTGACTCACGCTCGCATGAAGCCGGCAATTTTTCATTATGGTTACGGAAGCGTAGCCAACGCGTGGCGCTCTTGTGTTACGCCCCGGGATCGGTGACATCTGCGCCCGGAGCGACGCATGAAGAATGGATGGCTTTTGACGGCGGCCCTGGCGATCTCCGCCGCCGCCCTGACGGGACCCGGCTTCGCGGCCGATCTCGATGTGATCGCTCCGCCACCGCCTGTCGTGGTCGAGCCCGTGCCGGTGATGGTACCAGTCGTGCCGGTGGTGGTACCAGTCGTGCCGCATATCTGGCTTGGCCATTTTACCGGCGGCGCAAGAACCGCAATTCCTGGCGTCATGGATTGGCGCGACGAGTTTCAGCGCTTCGCTAGCCGCAGGGAATGCCTCCATTGGCTACATGCGCTGAAACGCGCCTATCGCGCGCAAGAGGGGTTCAAGACCTGCCTGCCGATCAGGTGATGGACCGCGCACGTCCTCGTGCGCGCGGTTTTAGATTTGCGGACAGGGTGGTCCGCACTCCGGCGCCGATTAACCGCCCGTCATGCTCATGTGGCGCGACACCGCCGGCATCTGCGTGGCGCGGTCGATGATGAAATCGTGCCCTTTAGGCTTGCGGGCGATCGCTGCTTCGATCGCTTGATGTAACAACTCGTCGCCTTCTGATGCACGCAGGGGCGCGCGCAGGTCGGCAGCGTCTTCCTGACCGAGGCACATGAACAAGGTTCCCGTGCACGTCACACGCACGCGATTGCAGGATTCGCAGAAATTGTGGGTGAGCGGCGTGATGAAGCCGATGCGGCCGCCGGTCTCTTGAGCGCGCATATAACGCGCGGGACCGCCGGTCGCGTAGGCAACCGGCTCGAGTGTGAACCGTTCGGCGAGGTTTCCTGTCACTTGCGTCAGCGGAATGTATTGGTCGACGCGTTGGCCGTCGATTTCGCCAAGCGGCATTACCTCGATGAAGGTGATGTCCATGCCGCGCTCGTGCGCCCACTCGGTCAGCGGGATGAACTCATCCTCGTTGACGTGTCTCAGCGCGACGGCGTTGATCTTTACGGCAAGGCCCGCATCTTGTGCGGCATCGATGCCTTCGAGCACCAGGGCGAGATCGCCGCGGCGCGTCAGAAGACGAAATTTTGCGGCATCGAGCGTGTCAACGGAGACATTGACCCGGCGAACGCCGCAATCGACGAGCTCCTTGGCATATTTGGCGAGCTGGGAGCCGTTGGTTGTCAGTGTCAGCTCGTCAAGCGCGCCCGAGCGTAAGTGACGTGACAGCCGCCGGAACAATGTCATCACGTCGCGGCGCATCAAGGGTTCGCCGCCGGTGAGGCGCAGCTTCTTCGTGCCGCGCAACATAAAAGCGGAGCAGAGACGGTCGAGCTCTTCGAGGGTCAGGAGATCGCGCTTCGGCAGGAAAGCCATGTCTTCCGCCATGCAGTAAACGCAGCGGAAATCGCAGCGGTCTGTGACGGAGACGCGCAGATAGCGGATGGCGCGGCCGAATGGATCGACGAGCGCCGGCTTGGCGGGAATGGCCAAGTCCGTAAGGTTCGCTTCAGGCAGGGCGAAATCCGTCCGCAACATGAGGTTTATATAGGCTCATCGGATCAGCGCCGAAAGCCCGGTTTCTGCTTGTTTCGACTTGGCGAATAGCTAGTGTGCCGCACCCGTCCAGAGAGGCGGCCGGATTTGGAGGAAACGATGCAAGGAAATCGACGGTCTTTCCTGAAGGCGACCGGATTAGCCGCTGCAGCGGTCGGACTTGCGACGCCGCAGCTTGCCGAGGCGCAAGGCAAAAAGGCGAGGGGGCAGGGCGGCCCCATGGGCGGACCCCAGGGGGGTCAGCCGCCGGGCCCGCAGCCGATGCCAAAGAACATGACCTTCGCGACGATCATTACTGACCAGGGCCCCGGTCTCGGGATCAAGACCGAGAAGGGCATCCTCGATGTGATGAAGGCGGAAGCAGCGCTGCGGACCGGCGCGCCTGTGACGCTCGACGATGTCGTCCAGCAAAATGGCAATGTCGGTGCGCTGCAATCGCTTGTGCAGAAAGCGAATGGGAGCAAGAAATCCTTCTTCATCCAGGAGCAGGATGCGAAGTTCGGGCCGTGCGTACTCAATCCAGAAAAGATCGTTTGCATCGGCCTAAACTACAAAGCGCATCTTGACGAAGTGAACGAGAAGGCGCCGAAAGTTCCCATCCTGTTCAACAAATATAATTCCGCACTGAACACGCATGGCGGCACGGTGGCCGTCTCGAAGGAGAAAGCACAGCAATTCGACTATGAGGCTGAACTCGTTGTCGTGATGGGTAAGGAAGCGCGCGACGTCAGCGAAGCCGACGCGCTTTCCTACGTTTTCGGATATTGCAACGGAAACGATCTCTCCGCTCGCGATCTGCAGAATGCCACCAGCCAATGGATGGTCGGCAAGACAGGCGACGGTTGGGGACCGATCGGGCCGTGGCTCGTCAGCGGCGATCAGATTGATCCGGAGAACCTCAAGATTGAATGCATCGTCAACGGCGAGACCCGCCAATCTTCGAATACGAAGTTGATGATTTTCGGCGTGAAGCAGCTCGTCAGCTACATCTCGAAATATATGACGCTGCGTCCGGGCGATATTATCTTCACAGGAACGCCGAACGGCGTGATCCTCGGTTACCCCAAGGAGAAACAGGTCTGGCTGAAAGCCGGCGACAAGGTCACGACCCGGATCGAGAAGCTGGGTGATCTGAACTTCACGCTGACTTAATCACGCCTTATTCAGTGCCGTCATGGCCGGATCAAGACCGGCCATGACGTTTTAAGAGTCGCATAAGTCATGATCAGCGAGCCATGGCCGACGGAAGTACGGCTGAAGAAGAATGGCCGCGCGCTCATTGTCTCGTTTGAGGCGGGAGAATCGTTCGAGCTCCCCGCTGAATATCTGCGCGTGATGAGCCCCAGCGCGGAGGTGCAGGGACATTCGGCAGCCGAGCGCAAGACCGTCGGCGGGAAGCAGAACGTCGCGATCATCCAGATCGAGCCGGTTGGCAACTATGCCGTGCGGCTCGTCTTCGACGACATGCATTCGACCGGGATTTATAGCTGGCGCTATCTGCACGAGCTCGGGAGCGAGCACGAAACGAAATGGGCGGAATATCTGACAGAACTCGAAGAAAAGCACCTCGATCGCAAACGGTCGGGCAGCGCATGAAAAGAGAAAGGGCCGGGAAATCCCGGCCCTTTCCCGCCCCGCTGGACGCCCCCGTTCAGCGCATCACAACCACGCGCGTCCCCACGCGAACGCGGTTGTAAAGGTCGATCACGTCGTCATTGGTCATGCGAATGCAGCCGGACGAGACGGCTTGGCCGATCGTCTCCGGCTCGTTCGATCCATGGATTCGATAGAGAGAGGAGCCAAGGTAGAGCGCGCGCGCGCCGAGCGGATTATTGATACCGCCCGCCATGTGCCGCGGCAGGTCCGGGCGGCGGCGCAACATCTCTGACGGCGGCGTCCAGTCGGGCCAGGAGCGCTTCTGCGACACGACCTTGGTGCCCGACCATTCGAAGCCGCGGCGACCGACGCCGACGCCGTAACTTATCGCCGTACCGTCACTTTGAACGTAGTAGAGGCGCCGCTGGCTGGTCGAGATGACGATGGTTCCCGGCTTGTAGTGTGGATCGATTTGAACGGTCTCGTGTCCCCAGCCTGCCGCCAGCGGACGTCCAAAGATTCGGCTGAGTAGGTCCAATTCGGCGCTGGCAGGATTAGCCGCGAGCATCAGGCCAAAGGCCGCAGCCCCGAGGGCAGCGAGCGTTCGTCGCATCATCTTCCTCATGTTCTAAACTGCGAATACGCGACCAGCGCCGCGTCCGTTTTTGCATTGTCCCAAAAGCTCGGCCGTTGGCAAGGAGAGCTGCGCCTTTTAAGCCTCAAACGGCCGTTTGAGGCGTCATATGTTGCGCGTCTGCCACATGCCGTCTCACGTATTGCGTTGCGCACGGTCGCGCTCGTTCAGCGCTTTGATGGAGTCGCGAGCGGCCTGCCATTGCGCGTCGCTCCATTCGCGCAGCGCATAGAAATTACCGCCCGTCGCCAGCGCCTGGCCGCCGTCCATCGCGATGAGTTCGCCATTCAGCCAGTCGCAGCCGTCGGACATGAGGAAAGTCGCGAGGTTCTGAAGTTCCTCCATTCGGCCAGGCCGGCCCATCGGGTTTACGCGCGCCGAACGGGCGCCCGGATCCTCACCCGGATTGAGGCGCTTCGACATGCCTTCGGTCGGGATTTCGCCGGGCGCGATCGCATTGAGACGGATGCCGTAGGGACCCCATTCCGTCGCGAGCGACATCGTCATCGCGTGAATTGCGGCCTTGCTCATCGCGGACGGCACGACGAACGGGCCTCCGTTCCGCACCCAGGTTACGGCGATCGAGACGACGCTTCCTTTATGCCTGCCGGCAATCCAGCGCTTGCCCACTGCGTGCGTCACGTAGAACGTGCCGTGCATAACGATATTGGCAATGGCATCGAAGCCACGCGCGGAAAGGTCCTGCGTGCGCGAGATGAAGTTGCCGGCTGCATTGTTGACGAGCCCGGTGAGCGCGCCGCTCGCGAAAATCTCCTCGATCATTGCATCGACGGCCGCCGCATCGCGGATATCCACACCGAAGGCATGGACCTTGCCGCCATGCGCCTTCATCAACTCGCTGGCGGTGTCCTCGCAAACCTGCTTGCGGCGCCCGCAGATGAAGACTTCGGCGCCGAGCGCCAGGAAGCGCTCCGACATCGCTTTGCCGAGGCCGGTTCCACCGCCTGTGACAAGAATACGCTTGCCTGAAAACAGTCCGTCCGTGAACATCGTCTTTCTCCCTCGTTCCCTGCCTATGCGTCGCATTCTGCGGCGCGCCGGGGAAACAGGAAAGGCACGAACAGCGCACGGGAGAAGCGCGGGAGGGGCAATGATCGTCGATTTACGAATCTATACGGCGCGGCCGGGACAGCTTGAAAATTTCGTCTCGCTCTATCGCGACCACGCCTGGCCGATTCAACAGAAATATCTCGGCCGATGTCTCGGCTGGTACACGACGATCGAGGGTCATCTCAATCAGGTTGTGCATCTCTGGGCTTATGACAGCCAGGCAGACCGTGAAGAGCGGCGCGCGAAAATGGCGAACGATCCCGATTGGCGGGCTTACCTCAAACGCTCGGCGGAAGCCGGTTATCTCATCGCGCAGGAAAATCGCTTCCTGCGGCCGACGGACTTTTTCCAGGCGAAGTAACGCCCGCGGCTAGCGGTAGACGTGGCGCACGCGCCGATAGTGACGCGGCTTGTTGATACCGATCCGCTCCGAAATATTCGGGCCGGCGGCATAGCCGATGACGCCACCGGCAACGAGGCCGACTGGACCGGCAACGACCGCGCCGGCAAGTGCCCCCATTGCGCCGTCGCCGAGCCGTTCTCCGGCGGCAGCCGGCGCAAGCATCAGCGCCGAGAGCAAGGCCGAAATCGCGATAATTCGCATTGGACGCACTCCTCAAAAAGCTTCGGCCGGAATGGTAAACACCGGTGGTTAACGATTCAATATAAGATGCGCGTTTAAACCTACGCATCTTATTAGCGTGCATAAATCATGATTGCCGACGTACGCGTCGGCAGAATCCAAAAATTAAACTCCGCGCCTGTGTACTCGTTGGCAAACGAAGTGACACACGGCGCCCCGAATGTTGCGACAACGGCTTGAACGTTTATTGCATTCTGGTCCCCCAACGGCCAAAAGCTCGCTTTCGGCACGCCTGGGCATTTTTATAGTTTTGATTTGTGCCGCCATCGCCGGTTTCGAGGCGTGGCAGGATTATCGAGCGCACAGCCGAGAAATTGCCAAGATCGCCTCCTTTACCACTAATCTCACCCAATCCGTTCCCCAGCACGCGGAAGACACGGTAAAGTTGGCCGATACGGTTCTGATCGGCCTGCAGGATCGATTGCAGATAGACGGCACGTCGCCCGCAGCGCTGGCGCGCTTGAATCGTCTGCTTGCGACCGAAGTCAAATCGGTTCCTCGTCTCAAAAATCTATTCGTTTATGACGAAGATGGACGT
>JAFAVH010000328.1 GCA_019242655.1 Methylobacteriaceae bacterium | reverse complement strand
GATGCCGGGCGTACCATCTTCGCCGCGTCCGAACGTGCGGCGGAAGAAGCCGGTTTGTGCGCGCTCGGACAGTCCTGGCCTGCCTGAATCGACCGTGTTTGCGGCGAGGTCGAGCGCCTGGAGCGTTTGGTCGACGACGACGCGGTCGCTGATCACGGTCCCCCGGAACATCGTGTCGCCGATCAGATTGACGGCGATGACGAGGTCGGCGCCCAGCGCCCGGCACACCGCAACCGGGACCGGATTGACGAGAGCGCCGTCAAAGAGCCAGCGGCCGTTGAGTTTCACCGGCTCGAAAATGCCGGGGAGCGCATAGGAGGCGCGGATCGCCTCGACGACGGAGCCGCGCGTCAGCCAGACCTCATGACCGGAGCCGACCTCCGTCGCTACGGCCGCAAAGGCGATCGGCAGGCTTTCGATGCGCATCTCGGCGAGTTCGCGCTCGAGCCGGATCTTCAGCCGGCCGCCGCTGAACACGCCGCTGCCGGAGAAGGA
Organism: Methylobacteriaceae bacterium; assembly: GCA_019242655.1. Classification (GTDB taxonomy): domain Bacteria; phylum Pseudomonadota; class Alphaproteobacteria; order Rhizobiales; family Beijerinckiaceae; genus JAFASC01. Next base: position 9,171 of record JAFAVH010000328.1, on the reverse strand, counting down.
GACGTCGAGAAGGCTGAAAATTCGCCGCCGCGTCAAAGCCCGGGCGAAGCTCTCCAACTGCTCGAGCTTGCCTGCGGCGAAACAGCCGCCGACTACCGCGCCAATCGAGGTCCCTGCGATGACGTCCGGCACGATGCCGTTGCTGACCAGTTCGTGGAGGACGCCGATATGGGACCAACCGCGCGCCGCGCCAGCGCCGAGGGCAACCCCAACCTTGGGTCTCGGCCGGGGCGGAGCCCGTTCGGGCAAATTGACCACGGCCTGACCCGAAGAGGGCCGCCCTTCTGGGCTTTTTCGCAACAGCGACAGCATGTTAACCACTCACGATACGCAACGCCGATCTAGTCATCCGGTTCTAGGAGAGTAAGGCTGCGCTCGGAAGATGGCGAAAAGTTTAAGCATCACGGTTACTTAATGCCCATCGAAGACAAGCTCGCTGGCGTCGCCCATCTTCATCTTGCGGTAGAAGCAGCTGCGGCGTCCCGTGTGGCAGCTATTGCCATCGCCTCCGACCCTCACCTTGAGAAGGATCGCATCCTGATCGCAATCGGTGCGAATCTCTGTGACGGTTTGCACCTGTCCCGACGTATCGCCCTTACGCCACAAGGACTTGCGTGAGCGCGACCAATAATGCGCGACGCCCGTGTCGATCGTGAGCCGCAACGCCTCCTCGTTCATGTAGGCGACCATGAGCACCGCCTCAGTATGATCGTCGGTTGTGACGCAGACGATCAACCCGTCTCGATCGAAGCGGGGTGTGAAAATCGTGCCTTCCTCCAATTCGGCCTTGGAAGAGGCTGTGGAAAAATGCAATCTGTCCGGGCTTGTCATAACCCCGACATATCGCACTTGGCCGCGGCTTGGGAGGCGGACCGCGAACGGGATCGGCAGGCGCAAGCGGAGCGAGAATGGCGCGAGAGGCCGAGTGGGAGCTCAAATTCGAGCTCGATCAATCACATGATGTTGCCGATGGCGTGGCCGCATGGCTGCCGGCCGGCATTCGTGATGCGCCGCCGCGCAATCTCCACTCGATCTACTATGACACGCCGAAAGAGAAACTGCGCAAGCGTCACACAGCGCTCCGCGTGCGCAAATCCGGCGACGAATTTTTGCAGACAATCAAACAAGAAGACGGCGCCGGCAATTTTGCCCGCGGCGAGTGGGAGCAAGCGATCGAAGGTCCGCAACCGCAACAGAGCGCGGCGCGCGGAACGCCGATCGAGCATTTCATGGCAAGGCGCCGGCAACGAGAGAAGCTGAAGCCGCTATTCGAGGTAGACGTTGAACGCCGCTCTTGCGACGTCATTAAAGCCGATAGCGTAATCGAAGCCTCGCTCGATCACGGCCACGTCGAAGCTGACGGTAATCGCCTGGCGATCCGCGAATTCGAGCTTGAGCTAAAACGCGGTGAACCGAGCCAACTATTCGAAACCGCGCGCGAGGTCGTGCGGCAAGCGCCGCTGCGTCTCAGCTTTCTCAGCAAGGGCGAGCGTGGCTATCGCTTACGCGACAGGAGCCTGACGAAGCCTATACCGGCATCGACTGTGCGGTTTCGCCGTCGCGCGACCGCAAAAGAGGCAATGCAGGCAATCTGCCGCACGTGCCTGCACGATCTCACAAGCAATGTCGGGACGATCGATGGTGAGCACGCGGCCGAAGGCGTGCACAAGACGCGCATCGCCGTGCGCCGCATGCGCGCCGCGATGACGCTGTTCAAGCAGATCACGCAGGATGAGGAGAGCAACCGCCTGCGCGGCGAGATGAAATGGCTGTCCGATCTTCTCGGTGAAGCGCGTGACCTCGACGTATTGCAAATGGAGAGCACGCTGCCGAAAGCCCGGGAATTGTCGGGCGGGCGTTCGCTGGCCGAGATTGTCGACGAAAAGCGCCATGCGGCGCGCGACAAGCTGCGCGACGCGGTAAGCTCGCAGCGCTTCAATCTCTTCCTCGTCGATTTCGTGCGCTGGATCGAGAATGGCGATTGGCTAAAAGCCCACTCAAAGCAGGGCGACGGTTCGGTTGCGCGCTTTGCGCGGCGCTCGATTACGCGCCGCCGGAAGCGTCTCCTGAAGAAAGCAGATCACTTGACGAAGTTGCCGCCAGAGGCACGCCACAAAGTGCGCATCGCCGGCAAGAAGTTGCGCTACATGACGGAGTTCCTGGAGCCTCTCGCCAAGAGCAAGGAACAACGGCGCGACCACAAGCGCTTTGTCAAGCAGCTCGAGAAGATGCAGACGAGTCTTGGCACGTTGCACGATGCTGAGGCGCGCGGCGATTTCTTCCGCGACATCGCGGACGTGCCACCGGCGGCAACGTCACCGGATGATGCGGCCTCGGCGGCTTTGTCGATGGTGGAAATCTCGGCAAAAGAGACCGAGCTGCTGCGGCAAGCGGCCGCCGCACGCGGCAAGCTCGCCAAGATCGGCCCGAAGGATATGTTCGCGGGCGGGTAGCTCGCATCAGACTTTGCTCGGCAAGGGCTGCTTCATTGCCGGCATATCCTTCCACGGATCAGCCTTCAGCGCCTTCAACCGCCCTGGCACGGTCTTTTCGTTGAACGCCTTCGGATCGAGCTTGTTGGTGAGCTCCTCCCAGGCAAGCGGCGTTGCCACCGGCGCGCCTTCACGCGAGCGTGTGGAATACGGTGCGATCGCCGTCGATGTCGGATCGTTGCGGAGATAATCGATGAGAATGCGCCCGCGCCGCTCCGCCTTGGACATGCGGATGAGATAGCGCTCGGGCTGTTCCTTCGCGAGCTTCTCGGCCGCGCGCTTGGCAAAGGCTTTCACGTCCCGCCAATCGTAGCGCCGCACGATCGGAACGACGAGATGCAGGCCTTTGCCGCCCGTCGTCTTCAGAAAGCTCGTGAGCTTTATCGATTCCAGCATCGCGCGAACGTCGCGAGCGGCCGCGGCGACATCCGAGAACGCCAGACCTTCACCGGGATCGAGGTCGAACACCAGGCGATCCGGGCGCTCGGGATTGTCGTTTCGTGCGCCCCAAGGATGGATTTCGAGCACGCCCATCTGCACGAGCGCGACGAGCCCGCGCAGGTCGCGCACGAAGAGGTACGGTTCCGCGAAACCCGGCACCGGAATCTCACCGAGCTCGCTCGGCACGCCTGACCCGGCGTGGCGCTGGTAGAAACATTTCTTCTGCCGCCCCGTCGGACAGCGAACGAGCGTGATCGGCCGCTTTGCGACATGCGGCAGCATCCAGTCCGCGACGGTGACCATGTAATTTGCAAGATCGCGCTTGGTGATGCCCTGCTCGGGGTAGAGCACTTTGTCGGGGCTGGTCAGCCGTACGCCGGCGACTTCGGTTTCGTCGCGCGCGGCCATTTTGCGTCAGCTTGCTTCCGCGAGCAGCCGGCCCGCGGCGGCGCGCGCTTCGTCGGTGATCGTTGCGCCGGCGAGCATCCGGGCGATCTCCTCGCGCCGTTCGCCGGCATCGAGCACGGCGACGCGCGTCGTTACGCGCTTGCCGCCATTACTCGCCGTCTTTTCGATGCGGAAATGCGCGTCGGCCCGCGCAGCGACCTGAGGCGCATGCGTGATCGCAAGCACCTGAACGCCGCCCGCCAACCGCGCCAAGCGCTGTCCGATCGCATCCGCAACCGAGCCGCCGATACCGGTATCGATTTCGTCGAAGACAAGCGTCGGCGCCGAACCGCGATCGGCAACCACGACCTTTAGCGCGAGCATGAAGCGCGCAAGCTCGCCGCCGGAGGCAACCTTCATCAGCGGCCCCGGGCGCGATCCGGGATTCGTCTGCACGCGGAATTCGAGGCGATCATAACCATCGGCCGAATCCTCCTCCTTGTCGAACGCGAGATCGGTCGAGAATTTTGCGCCCTGCAATTTCAGCGGCGGAAGCTCTTTGGCGACGGCTTTATCGAGCCGTGTCGCCGCGCTTGCACGCGCCTTCGATAGAGTTTCGCAGGCCGCGTGATAAGCTTCTCCGGCAGAATCCGCAGCAGCTTTGAGTTCGCGCAATCGCGTCTCGCCGGCTTCTAGCATTTCCAAATCCGCGGCAAACTTCTGCATCAATGCGGGAAGATGGTCGACGCCCGTGCCGTGTTTCCGTGCCAAGGCGCGCAGCGCGAAGAGCCGCTCTTCGACGCGCTCGAGCTCGCCGGGTTCAAACGCCGTCTCGCGCAACGCCGTTTCGAGCGCCGCTTGCGCGCTATCAAGCGCGACGAGCGTCGCATCGATCGCCTTCACCACAGGGTCGACGATTGCCGGCGCCTGCGCGCGGCGGCGGTCGAGACGGCGCATCACGCCGGCTAGCCCTGCAGCGGCGGAACTCTCACCGGCGATCGCCTCCTGCGCATCGCGAAGATCGGCGGCGACTTTCTCCGCTTGCATCATCAGCGTGCGGCGTTCGGCAAGCCATTCCTCCTCGTTGCCGGTCGGCGCAAGCTTCGCCAATTCATCATGCGCATGATGCAAGAAGTCGGCTTCCGCGCGGGCGCGTTCGACGCGCGCCGCCTCGCTTGCATGCATGTCACGCGCGGCGCGCAGCAGGCGATGGGCGGCACGCACGGCCTGCGCTTCGTCGCGCAAGCCGCCATAGGCGTCGACGAGTGCGCGGTGGCTCGCGGTGTCGACAAGCGCACGCTCGTCGTGTTGTCCGTGAATCTCGACGATCTCGCGCGCAATCGCGCGCATGGCTTGCACGCTGACCGGCTCGTCATTGACGAAAGCACGCGTGCGTCCGTCGGCGAATTGCAGGCGCCGCAGGATGAGATCGCCGTCAACGGCAATATCCTGTGCAGCCGCCACGCGGCGGGCAGGGTGGTCGGCCGGCAGATCGAAGACGGCGGTCACCTGGCCCTGCGCCTCGCCGGACCGCACCAACGATCCGTCGCCGCGGCTGCCAAGCGCAAGTGCGAACGCGTCCAGCAGAATCGACTTGCCCGCGCCCGTCTCACCGGTGAGCACGGTGAGCCCCGGCCCGAAAGCAAGGTCGAGACGATCGATCAGGACGATGTTGCGGATCGCAAGCTGGACAAGCATCGCTGCGATGTTGGACCGCGGACCTTCCGGTCCGCAACTGCTTTTAGCCTGCGACGCTACCCGTGAGGCGTGCCGTCGAATCAGCTGGACAGAGGACTCTTGAGGAGACCGTCAATATATTACGCGCACTCAGTGAGATGCGCGTCCGCTCTCAGCCCAATCCGACCTTTTTGAAGGTCTTGGAAATCCATGAGCCCGAGTGCTCCTCGGGCGACAACCCGCCGGTCTGCAGCCGCGAGAAGGCGTCCTTATACCACTGCGAATCGGGATAGTTGTGGCCGAGCACGGCGGCGGCCGTCTGCGCTTCGCTTGGGATGCCGAGCGCGAGATAGGCCTCGGTCAGGCGATAGAGCGCCTCTTCGGTGTGCCGCGTCATCTGGTACTTGGCGAGGACCTCGCGGAAGCGATTGATCGCCGCGGTCCAATTGCGCCGCTGCATATAGAAACGGCCGACCGTCATTTCCTTGCCGGCGAGCTGGTCTCGCGCAACCTGCATCTTGAACTTGGCGTCGGTCGCATATTCCGACTGCGGATATTTTTCGACGATCTGATTGAAATAGGCGAGCGCCTTTTCCGCGCGCTCCTGGTCGCGCGCGACGTCGGGGATCTGATTGTAGTAGGACATGCCTGCGAGATACATCGCGTACGGCGTCTCGGGCGACGAAGGGTAGAGGCTGACATAGCGATTGGCCGAAGCAATCGCGTCCTCGTACTTGCCTTCCTCATATTGCGAGAAGGTCGTCATGATGAGACCCTTCCGCGACCATTGCGAATAGGGATATTGCTTCTCGAGATCGCCGAAGCTTTTTGCCGCCGCGCCGTAATCCTTCTTGTGCAGGCGGGCGAGACCCTGATCGTAAATGTTGTCGGCCGGAATGTCCGGCAGGATTTTCGTCTCGTATTTCTCGCCGCCGCCGAAGAGGCTTGAGACGCCGGGGATGCTGTCAACCGCGGAGCACCCTCCGAGGCCGAGTGCGAGCGCCAAAACCACGCCGGCGGCTCCACCGAGGAGCGGACGCGAAAAGTGGGCGGGTTCGGATGCAGCTTTTGCGGGGGTCAAATCAAGATGCATACGGCGGGACTCGTCGAATGGGGCAAGCACGAGCTTGCGATAAAATGGGAGAGGACAAGCCTCTCCCGCTTGGACAGCCGCTTACCGCGATCCAGCAGACAGGACGTTGGCGATGAATTGTGGCGAAGCCGCGCCCGCTTAAGGGAAAGGTGCGCGTTTTTCAGAGGCGTGCGGCGGGAATGTCACACTGGACTTGGCGCCCCAATGCTTTCGAGGCGGAAAGCGGATGCATCGGACAAGAGCGCCCGCACTGCCGCCACATTCAGCGCGTGTCCGCTGCGGTAGGAGCGAAAGAGTCCGATGATCGGCGCGCCGGCAAGGGCGAGATCGCCGAGCGCGTCGAGCATTTTGTGGCGGACGCATTCGTCGGGGAAGCGCAAGCCTTCGGAATTGAGCACGGCATCTTCGAGCAGGGCGACGGTGTTTTCGAGCGAGGCGCCGAGCCCCAGTCCGCGTGCCTGCAACGGCGCGAGGTCGCGCAAGAATCCGAAGCTGCGCGCGCGCGACAATTCGCGCCGGAACGTGCCGGAATCGATCGCAAAGATTCGGCGCTGGCGCCCAATCACGGGAGCGGCGAAATCGATTTCGATATCGAGCGTGAGGTCCTGCTCTGCAGGCAAAAACTCGGCGAAGCAGCCGTTGTGTTGAACGCGAACGGGATGCAGCACTTTCAGAGTTCTGCGAGAGGCCGGCAGGTCCATGCAACCGGCTTCATCGATCGCTTCGACGAAAGCGGCAGCCGATCCGTCGAACGCCGGCAATTCCGGCCCATCGATTTCAACCCGCAAATTGTCGATGCCGAGACCGGCGCAAGCGGACAGCAAATGCTCGACAGTGCCGACACGCGCGCCGCCATCGCCAAGGGCGGTTCGCAGGGTCGTATCGACGACGTTCGTCCACAAAGCTGCAAACGGGGGCGCGTTGCAGGGCGCAAAAACGATGCCCGTGTTTGCTTGCGCGGGATTGAGCGTCATTCGCGCCGGTACGTTGCTGTGGACGCCAACGCCGCTCAATGAGACGGGCCGCTCTAGCGTGCGCTGCCGCTTCGCGCCGCGCGGGAGTGGGTTCGGAGAGCCGGGCTCCTGTAGAACTTCAAACATAGATACTCGCGGCCGGCAGACGCTGACGGCGCTGAAAATATGTGTGTCGGGAAAACCGGCAAAATCACGCTTTGTTACGGATTGTTACAAACGCGCCCGCGCGGATCCGGAAACAAGAAGGCCCGCAGCAATGTGCGGGCCTTCAAGCATCGATTGTGTGCTGGATCAGCTCGATTGACGGCGCAGGAATGCCGGGATTTCGAGATGATCGTCTTCAGAGCTGCGCACGACTTGTGTCGCGCGGCCATGCGGATCGAGCTGCACCTGCCGCGGCGGAGCGGCCGGCGGCGGCGCGGCCGGGCGGCGGGCATATTCCGTATGAACCGGGGAGGGCGCCGCCGGCCGGGCGGGCTGCGCGGCAACGCGCGGCGCCGGCAGTGCGGGGGCATGCTGCACAGGGGCGTGTTGCCCCTCATCGTGTCGGCTCATGCCGAAAGAAGCGAGCCGCTCCAGAAGGGTGCGGCGGCGGTTCTCCGTCGCATTCTCCACCGGCGCCTCGCCCCGCATCACCCGCATTTGCTGCTGAACAGGGAGAGGCAAATCCTCGATCTGCGGCATACGCGGCGCGCGGATCGGCTGTTCCGCCGCCGGCGGAATGAAGGGGCCGGGCTGCGGCGCATATTCATGCGCACGGGGAGCCGGCGCGGGCTCGTAATGCGGGCGTGGCGGGGCCGGCTGGATGTGCACTTCAGCGAGATGCACGGGCTGAGCGGGCTCGGCCGCCGCATATATCGGCACGACGGGGCGTACCGGTTCTGCGACCGGCGCGGTCTGCACCACAACGGGTGCTGCAGCGGCGACCTGCTCGGCATGGCGGCTCGCAGCCTGGGCGCGCAGGCGCTGCGCGGCTTCCGCGATCCGGCTCTCCGACAGCGTCGCGTCGGCCATTTCGGCCGGCTTGTCGATGCCGGTTGCAACAACAGAGACGCGCACAATGCCTTCCAGGCTCTCGTCGAACGTCGCACCGAGAATGATGTTTGCTTCTTCGTCGACCTCCTGGCGAATGCGGCTTGCGGCCTCGTCAACTTCGTAAAGCGTGAGGTCGTTGCCGCCGGTGATCGAAATGAGCAGGCCGCGCGCGCCCTTCATCGAGACTTCGTCGAGCAGCGGATTGGCGATCGCGGCTTCGGCGGCCTGAATGGCGCGCTTGTCGCCGGATGCTTCGCCGGTGCCCATCATCGCCTTGCCCATTTCGCGCATGATCGCGCGCACGTCGGCGAAGTCGAGATTGATCAGGCCCTCCTTGACCATGAGATCGGTGATGCAGGCGACGCCGGAATAGAGCACCTGATCGGCCATCGCGAACGCATCCGCGAATGTCGTGCGCTCGGTCGCGACGCGGAACAGATTCTGGTTCGGAATGACGATGAGGGTGTCGACCGCCTTCTGCAGCTCGTTGATGCCCGCGTCGGCCACCTTCATGCGGCGCTGGCCTTCGAACTGAAACGGCTTCGTCACGACGCCGACGGTCAGGATGCCCATGTCGCGCGCCATGCGCGCAACGACTGGCGCTGCGCCCGTGCCGGTGCCGCCGCCCATGCCCGCGGTGACGAATACCATGTGCGCGCCGACGAGGTGATCGCGGATTTCTTCGATTGCCTCCTCGGCGGCGGCGCGGCCGATCTCCGGCTGCGAGCCGGCGCCGAGACCTTCGGTGACCTGCAAGCCCATCTGGATGATGCGCTCGGCCTTCGATGAGGTCAGCGCCTGCGCGTCCGTATTGGCGACAATAAAATCAACGCCGTAGAGGCCGCACGTGATCATGTTGTTGACCGCGTTGCCGCCGGCGCCGCCGACACCGCAGACCATGATCCGCGGCTTGAGTTCCCGCAGTTCGGGAGCTTTGAGATTGATCGCCATCGCCCTGACCTCTTTTTAGAAACTGTCCTTCAGCCATCGCCCGACGCGAGCGATGTAACCGTCTGTTCCCGTTGCCTTGAGATTCGTCTGCCGGTTCGGCTCGAAATGCTCCATAGCCGCG
>JAFAVH010000310.1 GCA_019242655.1 Methylobacteriaceae bacterium | reverse complement strand
AGGATAAAAAGACATAAAGATGTCTTTATATCCTTGTTGCCGGGTCTGCGAGGCCCTGCTATAAGCGCCCGTCCTTTTCCCAACCTCGACAGAGCCCATGCCCAAATCGAACCTCGCTGCCGTCCAGCATTTCAACGACTACGCCGTCGCCGACATCGGCCTTGCCGAATGGGGCCGCAAGGAAATCGCCATTGCGGAAACCGAGATGCCCGGGCTCATGGCCACGCGCGAGGAATACGGGCCCGAGCAGCCGCTGCGGGGCGCGCGCATCTGCGGCTCCCTGCATATGACCATCCAGACCGCGGTGCTGATCGAGACGCTCAAGGCCCTGGGCGCGGATGTGCGCTGGGCCTCGTGCAACATTTATTCGACCCAGGATCACGCTGCCGCGGCGATTGCCGCAAGCGGTACTCCGGTCTTCGCCATCAAGGGCGAGAGCCTGGAAGATTACTGGGATTACACCCACAAAATCTTCGAGTGGGGCGACGGCGGCACCCCGAACATGGTTCTCGACGATGGTGGCGACGCGACCTTGCTTATCCATCTCGGCCTCAAGGCAGAGGCTGGCGATACCGCGTTTCTCGACAAGGCCTCGAATGAAGAAGAGGAAGTGCTCTTCGCCGCGATCAAGAAGCGGCTCAAGGCCAATCTCGGCTGGTACAAGCGCAACGCGGAAGCAATCAAAGGTGTCACCGAAGAGACGACCACGGGCGTCCACCGCCTCTACATCATGCAGAAGGAAGGCCGCCTGCTCTTCCCGGCGATCAACGTCAACGACTCCGTCACCAAGTCGAAGTTCGACAATCTCTATGGCTGCCGCGAGTCGCTCGTCGACGGCATCCGCCGCGGCACGGACGTGATGATGGCCGGCAAGGTCGCGATGGTTGCGGGCTTCGGCGACGTCGGCAAGGGCTCCGCCGCGAGCCTGCGTAATGCCGGCTGCCGCGTCATGGTCTCCGAGATCGACCCGATCTGCGCGCTGCAGGCGGCAATGGAAGGCTATGAAGTAACGACGATGGACGACGCGGCGAAACGCGCCGACATTTTCGTTACCGCCACCGGGAATGTCGACGTGATCACCGTCGATCACATGCGCGCCATGAAAGACCGCGCCATCGTCTGCAACATCGGACACTTCGATTCCGAGATTCAGGTTGCAGGGCTGAAGAATTTCAAATGGCACAATGTGAAGCCGCAGGTCGACGAGGTGGAATTCGCCGACGGCAAGCGCATCATCCTTCTCTCGGAAGGCCGGCTCGTAAATCTCGGCAACGCGACAGGGCATCCGTCCTTCGTCATGTCGGCCTCGTTCACCAACCAGACCTTGGCGCAAATCGAGCTGTGGACGAAGCAGGGTGAATATAAGCGCGAAGTCTATACTTTGCCGAAGCACCTCGACGAGAAGGTTGCCTCGCTGCATCTCGACAAGATCGGGGTGAAGCTGACGAAGCTGACGAAGGAGCAGGCGACCTATCTCGGCTTGCCGCAGCAGGGGCCGTACAAGCCAGATCACTACCGCTACTAAGGCTGCTGCTCTTCAAGAATGTCAGATTGGATTAGCCGCCGCGCCGCTCTTGTTGGCGCGGCGGTTTGTATTTCGGCTCCGTCGTTCGGCGAAGAACCTGCTTCTTCCTTCGCAGTGTCTATGCGCGAACTCGAGTCGCGCCATGGCGGCCGGCTCGGGGTCGCAGTAGCCGATACAGCGTCCGGCTTGCGCGTCGGCTATCGCGCCGATGAAGCCTTTCCCCTCTGCAGCACCTTCAAATTCCTCGCTGCTGCGGCGATCCTCGCGCGGGCCGATGCAAAATCCTTGCGCCTGGATCAGCACATCGCATTCGGTGAAAGCGATCTCGATTCGTATTCGCCGGTGACGAAGCGCTACGCCCGCGACGGCTCAATGCCGCTCGCGGAGATATGCGCGGCGGCCATGATCTGGAGCGATAACACCGCCGGCAATCTGATGTTGCGCGAGCTTGGCGGCCCGGCTGCTCTAACGAGCTATGTGCGTAGCTTGGGAGACGCAATCACACGGCTCGATCGTACCGAGCCGGATTTGAACAGCGCGATTCCGGAAGACCCGCGCGACACCGCGCATCCCCGCGTCATGGTCGAAGACATGCAGCAAATCCTGCTTGGCCCGGCACTCTCCGCATCCTCACGCGATCTCATTTTGAGCTGGATGGTCGGCTCGCAGACCGGCGGCAAACGCATTCGCAGCGGTCTACCGCCGGAATGGCGCGCCGGCGACAAGACCGGCACCGGCGAGAATGCCACGGCCAACGATATTGCGATCGCCTATCCGCCGAGCCGCAAGCCAATTCTTGTCGCAGCCTATTACACCGGCCCGAACGCGTCGCGCGAAGAACAGAACGCAATTCATGCGGAGATCGGCCGCGCCGTCGCTGCTCTCGTCTAAGACGAATCACTCCAGAAGTGTCGCTTGCCGCAGCGCGCCAAGATCGCGCGATCCCGTGCAGAAACAGGCGATCCGCAGCTGATTGATCATGGCATCGAGGTGATCCGCGACGGCCTCGGCTGAAACCAATGCCGGCTCCAACGTACCGGCGGCGATCCCGACAAGATCGGCGCCAAGACGGATCGCCTTTGCGGCAGTGATTCCATCTTTGATGCCGCCCGAGCCGATAAGCGGCGTATCAGGGCAATGCGCGCGCACGGCGCGCAGCGCATCGGCCGTAGGAATTCCCCAGCCCGCAAATGAGCGGGCAACGGCGCGATCGTGTTCCGTTAGCGCGCGCTCGGACTCGACGAGCGCCCAGCTTGTGCCGCCGGCGCCGGCGACATCAGTTGCGGCGACGCCGGCATCGACGAGCCGCCGCGCCACGGCGCCGGAAATCCCGCAGCCGATTTCCTTAGCGATAATTGGGACGGACAATGCGCGCGCGAGGTTTGCGATTCGGTCGAGAACGCCGCGCCAATCGCGATCGCCTTCCGGCTGCAACGCTTCCTGCAAAGGGTTGAGATGCAGGTAAAGCGCATCTGCTTCGATCATGTCGATCATCGCGCGCGCCTCGTTTTCTCCGAAGCCGTGGGCGAGCTGCACCGCTCCGAAATTTGCGTAGATCGGAATTTTTGGCGCAAGCCGACGCAAGCGTCGACCCAAACCGGCATCGCCGGCGCTTTCCACGGCGATGCGTTGTGACCCGACGGCGAACGCAATGCCGAGCGTTTCCGCCGCTTCCGCAAGATGCGTGTTGATCCGCTCGGCGCGCGACGGGCCGCCGGTCATCGAACTTATCAAGAGCGGCGCAGCAAGCTTTTTGCCGAGAAACGTGCGGGAGAGATCGATCTCGTCGAGCGCAAGCTCCGGCAGCGCGCAATGGCCGAAACGGATCTTTTCGAAGCCGGTCGTGACTTCGTCCTGCCGTCCCAATCCTTGCAGGACGATATCGAGATGTTGATCCTTGCGCGCGACGATGCTGTTGCGGAGCGGCACATCGACGGCGCGAACATCGTCGCGCGGCGCCTTATCTCTCGTGGGCACTTAGGCGGCCTCCCGCCACTCCGGCAGCGTCGCGGCGAATTGCGGATAGCTTTCGGCAAGTTCCTCGCGCACGCGTCCGCGCAGCAGCGCCAATGTCGGCGCATCGGGGATTGTGGTTTCCGGCACGTCCTCCGACGCATCATAATCGAAGCCGGTCGCCGCGCGCACATCCGCTGCGGTGACGCCGGGATGCACGCTCTCAAGCCGGAAACGGCTATGCGCCTTGTCGAAAGAGAACTGCGCCATTCCCGTCAGCAGCGCGTAGGGACCGCCGCGGCGCTCCACATTCGCCGCGCTCGTGCCGGGCGCGCTGATGAAGTCGACGCGCTCGACGAACACGCGCGGCGAATGCTCCTCGCGAAACAAGATCACGCGCGGCACGACGAAATACATGAAGCTCGAGCCGAACGAGCCCGGCCAGCGCACCGCGCTCTGCGGATAGTCGCCACTGCCGACAAGGTTGATATTGCCTTGCCCGTCGATCTGGCCGCCGCCGAGGAAGAACGCATCGATGCGTCCTTGCGCGGCGCAATCGAAAAGCTCAACGCCGCCATTGGTGAAGAAATTGTGCTCTTCCGAACCAAGAATGGAGATGCGCAAAGGCTCGCGGCCCGCGATCTCATCTTGCGCACGCACGAGCATCGCGCCGGCGGCCGGGATCGGCGACGATGCGCCGACCGCGACGTGGTGCAATCCTTCGAGCAGGCGCGCCACGCAGGCGATCAGCACCTCGTGTCGTGTCGCTCCCGTCACGCCGCGGCCCGCGTGCGCTGGAGAAAGCCATCCATGTAAGCCCGAAAACCTTGCGGCGTACGTGCCATCTGCGCGTAGCGGGCGATCTCCGCGCCATCGGCGGCATACTCGCCCCAAAGACCAAGTGGCCAAGCGCCGCGCTGCGCAATCGTGATCTCAGAGACGTAGAGCGCCGGTAACACGCCGGCTGCGTCGCGCTCGTCGGCGAGTAACGATGTCTCGCTGATGCGCTCGACCGTGACGAGCGTCTTCTTTGCCGCATAAGCCATGGTCGCAAGCTCGCGACGGCGACCGATGCGCACATTGCCGAAGCGATCGGCCTCCGGCGCATGAAACAGCGCGACGTCCGGCGAGATCGCCGGCACGATCACGATTGGATCACCGCCCGCGAATGGATTGTCGATCACCTTCCAGTCGGCGCGATGCTTGAGCACATCGCTGCCGATGATCCCGCGGATCGGCATGAACGGAACGCCTTTCTGTGCCGCCAGCAGGCCCGCGTGAATCGCCGGACAGGTGGCATCGATCAGCTTCAAACGGCCATCGCGCGCGGCGGCCTGGAAGCGCGGCGCACCTCCCGCCTCGCCAAGCGTTACCGCGCTCGTCTCCAAGGTCGCGACGAGACCCTCGCCAACGAGGATGTCTGTCTGCATGCCGCTCGCCGGTACGCAGATGAGATGCAGGCCGCCCGTACCGTGCCGCACCAGTGCTGCGGTCGCTGCCATGGCGATGCCGGAATAGTCCGCGGGGACGGAGAGCGTCGCGCCCGACGGGATCGCCGCGACGAGATCGTCAAGTGAGGTCAGCGCCATAAGGCCTCCAGGCGGGGAGCTTTCACCGAGCCTGCCAGGGTGGTCAAGCGCCTCGCTGATGCATCCTTACCAGGCAGTGGTGCGGTGACGAATGCCGGCGGCTCAGTTCTGGTATAAGTGGGCGAGTCCGAGGAGAGTAACAAATGCTGACAGTGACGTGGGATCACATACATTTGCGCAGCCCCGATCCGGAAGCGACCGCGCGCTGGCTTCAGGATTTTCTCGGCGGCGAAATCGTACGCACGCCCGGCCGGATCGACGTGAAGCTCGGCGGCGCCGACATATTCATTGCGCCGGTCACAGCGGGCGACGGTGTCGGCGCGCCGCCGGTAACACCGCATCAGGGCCTCGACCACTTTGGCCTGAGCGTCAAAGACATCGACGCCGTTGTGGCAGAGCTGAAGGGCAAAGGTGTCGAGTTCACCACTGAGCCTCACAATATTCGGCCCGGAATCCGCATTTGCTTTATCCGCGGTCCGGAGGGGATTTCGATCGAACTCTTGGAGCGCGATGCCAAATATAAGTAAGGACGGGCGAGTCGCGCGGATCAGCCGGCGCGGCTTTCTTGCGAGTGCGACAGCGCTTTCGATCGTGCCGGCGCGCGCGGCCGAACCCGTCACCGTCGCTTCCAAAATCGACACCGAAGGCGGGCTCATCGGCGAGATGATGCTCGCGCTTCTTCAAGCCGCCGGCATTCCGACGCGCAATCGCCTGCAGCTGGGGCCGACGCGCATCCTGCGTGCGGCGATCCTCTCCGGCGCAATCGATCTTTACCCCGAATATACCGGCAACGCCGCGTTCTTCTTTGGGATGGACGGCGATCCCGTGTGGAAAGATGAGCAAGCCGGATATGAGCGTGCGCGCACGCTCGACCTTCAGCGCAACAATCTCGTCTGGCTTTCGCCTGCGCCCGCCGACAATTCCTGGGTCATTGCGATGCGCGGCGATCTTGCCGATGCGCACCGGCTCGCGACACTCGAAGATTTCGCGCGCTGGACGCGTGAGGGCGGAGTGAAGCTTGCGGCATCGGCTGAATTTGTCGAGAGCCGATCGGGACTGCCGGCGTTCCAGGAGACATACGGCTTTGCGCTCGATGCCCGGCAATTGCTGGTCCTCTCCGGCGGCAACACATCGGCGACAATCAAAGCCGCCGCCGACGGCATCTCCGGCGTCAATTCGGCGATGGCCTATGGCACCGATGGCGCGCTTGTCGCGCTCGGATTACGCGCACTCAAGGACAGCAAGCACGCGCAGCCGGTCTATGCGCCGGCGCCCGTCGTGCGCGCGGCGATCATGCAGTCATACCCGCAAATCGCGGGGATACTCGCGCCCGCTTTCGCAAGGCTCGACCTCGGCACGTTGCGCGGGCTGAACGAGCAGATCGCGATTCAAGGCCGCGAGGCGCGTCTTGTCGCGCGCAAGTTCTTGCAAGAGCGCGGCCTGCTCGCATGAGCGTCGCCTCGCTCGGCCATCGGCGGGAATCGCTGCTGCCGATGGTGCGGGATCGCGTCGCGCTTATCCTGGCGTTCGTCGCCGCTGCAGGCTGCTTCGGCGCCTTCCTCTCCGTTGCGCCGAACCGCCTCGCCGACGGACGCCCGCTCACGCTTTGGCATATCGGCTCTCTGCAAGCCGCCATAATTGTCGCTTTCCTGCTGCTCCTTTTCATCGCCGGGTTTATCCGCAATGAGGCGTCGCGCGCCGGTCTCCTGTTCGCCTCCGGCGCGGGATTGACGATCTCGCTTCTGCTTATCGCTGGAGCCGCGGCGTCGGCGCATCTCGACCCGCAGGAGCCGGCGCGGCGCCTTTCGCTTGGGCCCGCTTTTTGGATTTTGCTCAGCGTCGGCGTGCTTGCCTGCTTTCAAAGTCTGCAGCGCACCGCGCGCTTCTGGAAGTTCGCGCTTCCTTTGGCGCTAAGCGCGGCGATCGTGGCGATTGCCGCCTCCGGCGAGCTCAATTCGCTGTCGCTCGCGCGGGAATTCTATGCGCAACGCGCGACGTTCGGCATAGAGTTGCTTCGTCACGTGAGCTTGGTTGCCGCTGCGGTGCTGCTCGCGACCCTCTGCGCGATTCCCCTGATCCTCGCCGCCGTCTACCGCCCGCGCGCCCGGGCGCCGATATTCACCACGCTCAATCTTTTGCAGACCATTCCTTCCATCGCGCTGTTCGGTCTGCTCATCGCGCCATTGTCGTTCCTTGCCGCGCACGTACCGCTTGCAAGCACGCTCGGGATTGGCGGCATCGGCGCCGCGCCGGCGCTCATCGCGCTTGTTCTTTACGGATTGCTGCCGCTCGTGCGCAGCGCCGATGCCGGGCTTCGCAACGTGCCGGCCGACATACGCGACGCTGCCCGCGGCATGGGTATGACGCCGCGTGAAATCTTCCGAAAGGTCGACCTGCCGTTGGCCCTCCCTGCGCTGATCTCCGGATTGCGCGTTGTCACCGTACAGTCGATCGGGCTGGCAATCGTCGCGGCGCTGATTGGCGCCGGCGGCTTGGGAACGTTCGTCTTCCAGGGCATCGGCGAATATGCGCTCGATCTCGTGCTTGTCGGCGCGTTGCCGACCATCCTTCTCGCCGTCGCGATAGACGCGCTCTTCCAGATCGCACTCGCCAGCTTGCGGAGCCGGTCTTGATCGAAATCGACTCGGTCGAGAAATCCTACGCCGGAAAGCGCGTCCTCGGGCCGCTGTCGCTGACAATTCCGGACGCGGCGCTCTGCGTCTTGGTTGGTCCGTCTGGCTGCGGCAAATCGACGACGCTCAAAATGATCAACGCGCTGATCGTGCCGGATGCTGGATCGATCCGCGTCAATGGCAAGCCGGTCGAGTCCCGTGCGCCGGAGGAGCTGCGGCGCGGCATCGGTTACGTCATTCAGTCAGGCGGCTTGTTCCCGCATTGGCGCGTGCGCGATAACATCGCGACCGTGCCGCGGCTCTTGCGTTGGGATGAGGCAAGAATCGCAAAGCGCGTCGACGAGCTCGCCGATCTCGTTGCGATCGATCGCGGCTTGCTCGATCGCTACCCCCATCAGCTTTCGGGCGGTCAGCAGCAGCGCGTCGGCGTCGCCCGCGCGCTTGCCGCCGATCCCAGCATCATCCTGATGGACGAGCCGTTCGGCGCGCTCGATCCAGTGACGCGAATCGGGCTTAGACAGGAGCTTGCGCGGCTGCATCGCGACACCGGCAAGACGATCGTGCTTGTCACGCACGACATGGACGAGGCGCTGGCGCTCGGCACGATGATCGTCGTCATGCAAAACGGTGATATCGCGCAAAGCGGCACGCCGGCGGAAATCTTGGCGCATCCCGCCAGCGACTTCGTGCGCGGTTTTGTCGGCGGGGCGGACGCGACGATGAAGCTGTTGGAATTCCGCAAAGTGGAAACGTTGATGCACGAGAGCGCGGAGGCTTCGGGCCGCTCCGTTCGCACGAGCGATAGTTTGCGAGCGGCGC
>JAFAVH010000305.1 GCA_019242655.1 Methylobacteriaceae bacterium | reverse complement strand
TTCCGGGCCTTACCGCACTTATGGCCAACTCTTGATCATTAATGCGGGCAGCGGCTACTATGTGGTGCTGGCCGGCATGGAACGTATCAACGTGGACGTCGGGCAATTTGTCCTGACGGGGGAGCCCGTCGCGACCATGGGCGACGGTACGGCAAAAACGGCGGCAGCGATCGCCATAGGCGCGGCACAACCCGTCCTTTACGTGGAGTTCCGTAAGGATGGGACGCCGATTGATCCGGGCCCGTGGTGGGCACGACCGGAAATGAAGAAGGTTCGCGGATGATGCGCAAGGTTTCTCTCGTTGTACTTGGCGCCATGGCTGGGGCCGCGACCGTCACGATCGGTCAGCAGAGTCACCTCTTCCTCGGCGGTTCGGCCCGAGCGGCGATCTCCGACACGTATCGCAGTCTCAACCTTTTCGGCGACGTCTTCGAGAAAATTCGCTCCGACTATGTTGAGAAGCCTGACGAGCAGAAGCTCGTCGAATCGGCAATCAACGGCATGCTCACCTCGCTCGATCCGCATTCGAGCTACATGGATGCGAAGAGTTTCCGCGACATGCAGGTGCAGACGCGCGGCGAGTTCGGCGGACTCGGCATCGAGGTCACGCAGGAAGATCAGCTGATCAAGGTCGTGACGCCGATCGACGACACGCCGGCGTCGAAGGCCGGCATTCTCTCGGCCGATATCATTTCCGCGATCGACGGTGAAAGCGTTCAGGGCATGACCTTGAACCAGGCCGTCGACAAGATGCGCGGCGCGGTCAACACCTCGGTCACGCTGACGATCCTGCGCGGCCCGAACAAAGACAAGCAGGACATCAAGCTCACCCGCGCGATCATCCAGATCAAATCGGTGCGCTCGCGCAAGGAAGGCGACGACATTGGCTATATCCGCATCACGCAGTTCAACGAACAAACCTATGAAGGCGTGAAGGCCGCTATGGCGAAATTCCAGAGCGAAATCCCGAACGATCAGTTCAAGGGCTATATCCTTGATCTACGCAACAATCCGGGCGGCCTGCTCGACCAGTCGATCGCGGTGTCGAACGCCTTCATCGACCGCGGTGAGATCGTCTCGACACGCGGGCGCAATGCCGACGAGACGCAGCGCTACAATGCGCGTCCGGGCGATCTGTCGAAGGGCAAGCCGGTCGTCGTCTTGATCAACGGCGGCTCGGCATCGGCTTCGGAAATCGTTGCCGGCGCCCTGCAGGATCACAAGCGCGCGACGATCCTTGGCACGCGCTCCTTCGGTAAGGGCTCGGTGCAGACGATCATCCCGCTTGGCCAGAACAATGGCGCGGTGCGGCTGACGACGGCGCGCTACTACACGCCGTCCGGCCGCTCGATCCAGGCGAAGGGCATCGATCCCGACGTTCAGGTTCTCCAGGACGTGCCGGACGAGCTGAAGGGCAAGGACGACACGAAGGGCGAGGCTTCGCTCAAGGGTCACCTCAAGAATGGAGAGGAAGAGAAGGGCGGATCGCAGGCCTACGTCCCGCCAGACCCGAAGAACGACAAGCAGCTGATCGCGGCGGACGACCTCCTGCGCGGCAGTAATAAGGCCTCGATCAGCCCCGATCAGATGAAAGCGGCCAAAGTTCCGAATTAATCCGGGCGCGTTTCATTCTTGGTCTCTATGAACCGGCCCGGCATGCCACCTAAGATGGCTGCCGGGCTTATGATTCGCGCAGATGCAGTGAGGGCCGACGCTCCGTCGGCTTGAGGATGCAGGACGACCTCAACAGACCTCTTGGCTTGGAACGCGAGCCGGCGAGTCGCTTCGGGCGGCCCGTAGCATGGCTGCCGCTGGCGTTCGGGGGGCTTGGGCTTATCGCCGTTTCTTTGATCGCGTTCATCATCATCACCGGCGATCGCAATGGCGGCGAGCCTTTCGCGGTCGCGCGAATCGAGCAGGAGACGCCTCCCGCGCCTGCGGTTGCTGCAAAATCGGCAACACCGGAGCAAGCGACAGGGAGCACCGCGGCAGCTGCCGGCAATTCCGCCGCCACGGAAATGGAACGCTCGAGCGGCGTCAAGGTCACGCGGCCCTTCGGTGCGGATGCGCCAAATGCCCTCGTTATCCGGGTGCCGGACCCAAATACGCTGCGGCTCGCCCCTGCACCCGATCCGCGGCTCGTCGAGAAGAGCCGCTACGGAATGTTGCCGCGTGTCGGCGCCGACGGAGCCCGTCCAGCCGACGTCTATGCCCGTCCGGTCCCCTCGTCTTCGAAGCTCAAGGCCGGCGCCCCGCGCATCGCCATCTTCATCGGCGGAATGGGTTTGAGCCGTACCGCGACACAGGAAGCGATCGACAAATTGCCCGGCGCGATCACGCTCGCCTTTGCGCCTTACGGTTCGGACGTCGAAGCGCAGGCTGCACGCGCCCGCGAATCGGGCCACGAGATTCTGCTGCAATTGCCGATGGACACGTTCAACGCGGACGATGCCGATCCCGGCCCACATACCTTGCACTCCGACCGCTCACCCGAAGCGATTGTCGACGATCTGCACTGGTTGATGGCGCGCTTTCCCGGATATGTCGGAATGACGAATTTCCTCGGCGCCCGTTTCACAGCGGACGAGGCCGCGCTCGCGCCGGTCCTGCGCGAGACGCGGGAACGCGGACTCCTCTATATCGATGACGCGACGTCGCCGCGCAGTATCGCGGATACGATTGCGTCGCGCGCGGAGCTGTCGTTCGCGCGCGCCGACGTGGTTCTTGATTCCGACAAGACGCCTGCCTCCATCGACGCGGCGCTGGCGCGCCTCGAGACCCTGGCGCGCAAGAACCGCGTCGCGATCGGATGGGCTACCGGCCTGCCGGGCAGCTTCGATCGCATCGCAGGTTTCGCGCGCTCGCTCGAAGATCGCGGCATTGCGCTTGTGCCGATCAGCGCGGTCGCTTCGCTCAAGTCGCGTCCGAGCGCCGATGCGAGAGAGCGGTGATGCTTCAGGAGCGTCTGCCGTATCGTATCTGCGTGGGAATGATGCTTCTCAATCGCGAGGGGCTTGTCTTCGTCGGCCGTCGCCGCAACAAGCGGCAGCGCGAGCATGTCGCGCCGGGCTACGAATGGCAGATGCCGCAAGGCGGAATCGATCCCGGCGAAGAGCCGTACCAGGCTGCTTTACGCGAGTTGCGGGAAGAGACGGGCGTCTCCAACGTTTCGCTGATCGCCGAGGCGCCGGAATGGTTCACCTATGAGATCCCGCCGGAAATTTTGCATCGCTCCTGGCGCGCGCGCTATCGCGGCCAACGGCAGAAGTGGTTTGCTCTGCGTTTCGAGGGCGCCGAGAGCGAAATCAACATCGAGCACCCGCCGGGCGGTCACAAACCGGAATTCGACGCCTGGCGTTGGGCGCCAATGGAGCGGCTGCCCGATCTGATCATCCCGTTCAAGCGGGAAGTGTATCAGAAGGTCGTCACGGAATTCGCGGCTTATGCGGGGAAGAAGGCGACCGCTTAGGCGTTGTTGCTCATGCGAGCGAGCTTGCGTTCGACCAACGCCGCGTAGGCGGCGGCGCCGTACGGCAGGGCCTCGTCGTTGAAGTCGTAGCGCGGATTGTGCAGCGGCGCTGCATGCGAGCCTTCCGTGCCGTTGCCGATGTTGATGTAGGCGCCGGGGCAGGCTTCAAGCATGAAGGAAAAGTCTTCCGAGCCGAGCACGCGCGACCTCGTACGATTGACATTGCCCTCGCCGACGATGCCGGCGACCACGTCGGCAAACAACTCGGTTTCGTTGGGTTCGTTGACGAGCGGCGCGAAGAGTTCGCGAAAGTCGAGCTGCGCCCGCGCGCCGAAGGATGCTGCGATATTCTCGACCATGCGGCGCATGTTGCCTTCGATGAGGTCCATCACGTCGCGTGAAAATGTCCGCGCTGTGCCGCGCAGAACCGCTCTGTCCGGCACGACATTGTAGGCCGCGCCAGCATGGACTTGCGTCACGCTGACGACGGCGGGCTCTATCGGCTCGACATTGCGCGAGACGATCGTCTGCAACGCCATGATCATCTGCGCGGCGATGATGACCGGATCGACTCCGTCTTCCGGGCGCGCGCCGTGCGATCCCTTCCCGTCGATGGTGATATCGAAGAACGCGCCGGCCGCCATCATCGCGCCGGGACGGATCGCAAATGTGCCGACAGGATGTCCCGGCATGTTGTGCATGCCGTAGACGAAATCGCAGGGGAAGCGCCCGAACAGATCGTCCTCGAGCATCGCTCTCGCTCCACCGAGCCCTTCTTCCGCGGGCTGGAAGATGAAATTGACGGTGCCGTCGAAATTGCGCGTTGCCGCGAGATATTTCGCGGCGCCGAGCAGCATCGTGGTGTGGCCGTCATGGCCGCATGCGTGCATGCGGCCTTCTCGACGCGAGCGGTAGGGCAGATCGTTTGCCTCGTCGATCGGCAGCGCGTCCATGTCGGCGCGCAGCCCGATACTATGCGGCGCATTGCCGGCGCCCAGCACGCCGACAACGCCGGTCTTGCCGACATTGCGATGCACTTCGCAGCCGAACGCGGCGAGTTTCGCGGCGACCGCCGCGGACGTGCGCTCTTCCTCGAAGCCGATCTCGGGATGGGCATGGAAGTCGCGCCGCCATGCGGTCATCTCTTGATGGAATGCGCGGACATGATCGAGCGGTCGCGTCATAGGTGCTCCAGCATTCCGGAAAAGCCACTCGCGCCGCTGCTTTAGAATCGTCGCAGCAGCCGGTCCAGATAATCCAGTTCTTCTTGCGGCCTTGACGGGTCACCGATGCGCCGGCGCAACTCTTCCAGCACGCGTTGCGCACGCTGCGCCGGCGGTGCGCCGAGCGGATCGTAACGCGAGCGCGGATTGTAGGGATCGCTCGCCATCGGCCGGCCGAGCGGGTCGGCGCGATTGTCGCGATTGGCTTGGCGCGGCTGGCCGTCCGGCGTCTCGCCGCCGTCGTCGTCCGCATCCGCCATCGGGTCGCCCTCGCCCTGTTGCTGCATGCGCTGCGCGAGCTGCTGTGCACCGCGGCGCAAGGCCTCGAGCGCGCGGCCTTGCGAGTCAACGGCCTGTCCGCGGCCGCTTTGGCCTTTGCCAAGCTGCTGCTCGGCGTCCTTCATAGCGTCTTCGGCATCGTCGAGCCCGCTCTCGCCACTTTGTCCGAGCCCTTTCATGCGCTTCTGCAGTTCGGCGAGCCTATCGCGCAGCTGCTGCTGTCGCTGCTGCAGGTCCTGCTCGCTCGGCCCGTTGTCGGCGTCCTGCTCGTCCTGATCGCCGTCGCCCTGCGCGTTTTGATCCTGCTGTTGTTGACCCTGCTGGCCTTGTTGTTGCTGTCCGCGCTGCTGGCGTTGGCGTTGCGCCTGCCGGTCTTGCTGCTGACCCTGACGCCTGTCGCGTCCGGCTTGGCGGTCGCGCAGACCCTTGCGATAGGTCTGGTCACGCAGCTCCTGCTGTTCGCGCGTAAGCTTATCGAGTTCGTCGAGCGCTTTGCTCATCTCGCGTGAGGCGGAATTCTGCTGATTGCGCCGCTTCGCAGTCTGCAGATTTTCCAGAATGTTCTGCAGCTGGTCGAGCATGCGCTGCGCTTCGGCCATCGAGCCGTTCTTCGCCATGTCTTCAAGGCGATCGAGCATCGACTTCAGGTCTTGCGGCGTCACCGTCCGATTGTTGCGCGGCGCGTTGCGGTCGGCTTGCTGTTGATCGCCTTGCTGCTCGCGCGCCATGCGCTCGGCGAGTTCCTGCAAAAACTTGTCGAGCGCGGCGCGCAGATTCTCGGTGAGTTTCTTGATCTCTTCGTCAGTTGCGCCGCGTTGCAGCGCCTCGCGCAATTGCTGCTGCGCGGCGCGCAAGTCGCGCTCGGCATCGGAGAGATCGCCGTCCTCGATGCGCAGCGCCATTTCCCAGAGATAATCGGCAACCGCGAGAAGCTCGGGATCGGTGCGCGCGCGTTTCAGGCGATACAGCGCCGAGTGCAAGCCGAGATAGACGCCCGCATTCGTGCCGAATTTGTCTGGCGCAATAACCAAGGCTTCGAGCGAGCCCTCGACGCGCGCGCGCTCATCCGGCGCGAGCACAAGATTGCGCCGCTGCTCGACAAGCGCGCGCGCGAGCGGCTTCACGAACGGACGCTGCGGCAGCAGGATCTCAATCGGCTCGCTTGCGCCTTCATTATTGCCTTCATCGCGCGCATGCAGCGTCATGGTCACGCGGGCGCCGGCCCAAGCATTCTCGGAGAGGTCGGCGGTGGTCGTCGCCTCGCCAAGGCCACCGGGCCCGGAGGGCAGCGCGAGTCCGACATGCGGCGGCTCGGTGAGGTGGCGGCCCGTGACCGGTTTGTCGCGGAGGATCGGATTGTCGAAACGGGCTTCGGCGCCGATCACCCCGTAATCGTCTTCGATCTTGTAGGCGAGGCTGAGCGTCCCGCGGACATTCGGCTTCGGCTGCTCTTTGAGCTCGATTGTCGGCGGCCGGTCGGGAATGGCCGCGATGTCAAAAGCGCCGAGAACGTTGCCGCCCTGCCGCATGACGAGATGCGCGTCGCCCTTCAGCGCAAGACGCGTCTCCCCGGCGACTTGGCGCGCGGCAGCGCCTGCCGGCTTGCCTTCGGTCGGTTTTTCCACAGGCTCGAGGGCACCCTGCGTCTCGATTGCGACGGCGCCCGGATCGGAGGCACGGATGACAACCGTCGAGCCGACGGGCGCCGACAAGCCGCCCGCATGCGCCGCCGATTCCATGGTGCGGCCCATTTGCAGCATGACCGGCGGCTTGCCGGTATAGGGCGGCGGATCGATCCAGGCATCGACGCGGACACCGGGCCCGGAGGGCAGCGCGAGTCCGACATGCGG
>JAFAVH010000148.1 GCA_019242655.1 Methylobacteriaceae bacterium | reverse complement strand
GTATCGACAATCGCAGTTATTACAAGCTGTCGCCCGACAATCCGCGTTTCGTCTGGGACGTGACCGGGACAGGCAACACGCTCGATCTCGCCCATCCGCGCGTCCTGCAGATGGTGATGGACAGCCTGCGCCATTGGGTCGAGGCCTATCACGTCGACGGATTCCGCTTCGATCTCGCGCCGGCGCTCGCGCGTGACCCCTTCGACTTCACCGAGCGCGCCGGTTTCCTGCGAGCGGTCGGGCAGGATCCGGTCCTGTCGCGCGTCAAACTGATCGCGGAGCCGTGGGATCTCGGCTCAAATGGGTACCGGCTCGGCCAATTTCCGCCGGGCTGGAGCGAGTGGAACGACGGTTTTCGCGACACGATCCGCGGCTTCTGGCGCGGCGACGCGGGGCAGATTGCCGGCCTCGCGCGCGCCTTGACCGGATCACGCGAGATATTTCAGCGGCGCAGCCGCCAGCCGTGGGCCTCCGTCCAATATGCCGCATCCCATGACGGCTTCACGCTGCAGGATCTCGTCAGCTACGACGAGCGCCACAACGAACCGAACGGAGAGGCTAACAAGGACGGCCACCCGCATAATCTGTCGTGGAATTGCGGAGTCGAGGGACCGACGCAAGACGCCGTGATCCTGGCCCTGCGGGCGCGACAAAAACGGAACCTGCTCGCCAGCGTATTCTTCTCGGTCGGAGTGCCGATGTTGCTCATGGGCGACGAATTCTCGCGTACCCAGAACGGCAACAACAATGCCTATTGTCAGGACAACGAGACGAGCTGGCTCGATTGGGAACGCGGCGAGAAGGTCGATCCCGATCTATTGCCGTTCGTTCAGCTGCTTGTCGGGCTTCGGCGAAGTCACGACGTCTTCCGCCGCCGGCGTTATTTGACCGGCAGCCGTGTCGCCAGGAACGGTCTGCAGGACGTCTATTGGCTCGCGCCGGAAGGCCGCGAAATGACCAATGAGGACTGGGCGCAGGAGGACCGCCGCACGCTCGGCATGCAGATCGGCAACGATTCAGCCGACGGCCAACGCTTTATCGTCCTCCTTAACGCGTCTTCGAAGGCTGTGGATTTCACGCTCGATCCGCGTTTGCCCGGCGCCGCCTGGACTCACGTATTCGACACGCAGGAGCCGCGCGGCAAGGTGCGTGCACCGGCCGCCGTTCTGCAACCCGGCGGAACATTTTCGGCCGGCGCACGTTCGCTCGCACTCTTCCAGCTCGCACCGGCGTAACAAATGATACTCAGACGCGTGCACCGCATGCCGTTCGGCGCGCAAATTGACGGAGATACCACTCGGTTCGCGCTTTTTGCGCCGGACGTGGAGAATGTGCGCGCTGTGGTCGATGACAAGCCGCATGTGATGGAGGCGGGGCTCGAGGGATGGCGCGAGCTGCGGCTACCGCATGCCCGTGCAGGGACCCGATACGTCTATGAGCTCAGCCCGGACCTTCGGGCGCCCGATCCCGCCTCACGCTATCAACCGGACGGCGTGCATGCGCCAAGCACTGTGATCGATCCGCTCGCTTTTGGCTGGGCGGATGGTGACTGGCGCGGCCGCCCTTGGGCCGAAGCAATCATCATGGAGGTGCATGTCGGCACCGCGACTCCGGAGGGTACGTTCGCAGCGCTCACCGAGAAGCTCGAACATTGGCGCGATCTCGGGATCACCGCGATCGAGCTGATGCCGCTCTCCGACTGTCCCGGCACGCGCAATTGGGGTTATGACGGCGTCGCGCATTTCGCGCCGAACGCTTCTTACGGCTCGCCTGACGATCTGAAGCGCCTGATCGAGCGCGCCCATGCGCTCGAGATCATGATCTTCATCGACGTCGTGTATAATCATTTCGGTCCGAGCGGGAACTACCTGCACGCCTTTGCGAAATCCTTCTTCACCGAGCGGCATCAGACCCCGTGGGGCGGCGGCCTTGCCTTCGACGAGCAGAAAGCTGTGCGTGATTTCTTCTTGCACAATGCGCTCTATTGGCTCGAAGAATTCAATGCCGACGGTTTGCGCTTCGACGCGGTCCATGCCATCGCCGATGACAGCGATCGGCACATCCTGGCCGAGATCGCGGAGACGATCCGCAAGACATTTCCGGATCGACACATCCATCTGATCCTGGAGAACGAAGAGAACGAAGCGAAATGGCTGGAGCGCGATAAGAGCGGCAAGCCGCTGCTTTATACGGCGCAATGGAACGACGACGTGCACCATTGCTGGCACGTGCTGATGACGGGCGAGCGCGAAGGTTATTACGCCGACTATGTCGACAACACGCTCGAGCGGCTCGGACGCGGACTTGCCGAGGGCTTCGTGTTCCAGGGCGAGCTGATGCAAATTCGCGGAAAGCCGCGCGGAGAGTCCTCGGCACATCTGCCGCCAACCGCGTTTGTCGCGCATGTGCAGAACCACGACCAGATCGGCAATCGTGCATTTGGCGAGCGCATTTCTACGCTGACGAGCCCGCAGAAGCTCGCACTCGCCCATGCCGGGCTGATCCTCAGCCCACAAATCCCGATGCTGTTCATGGGCGAGGAATGGAGCGCATCCGCGCCGTTCCAGTTCTTTGTCGATTTCTCGGAAAGCGAGGAGCTGTCGAACGCCGTGCGCGAGGGGCGCCGCCGGGAGTTCCGGCACTTCAAGGCGTTCTCGGATGAATCGGCGGCAGCGCGCATTCCCGATCCGACGGATGAGAAGACGTTCCTGAATTCCAAGATTGATTGGAAGGAGCGAGCACGCGAGCCGCATGCGGGCGTGCTCGTCGGCTTGCGCGATCTCATCGCGATCCGCCACCGCGAGATTGTGCCGCTGCTTGCGAGCCGCTATCGCGACGGACACTACAAGGTCAGCGACGCGGTGCTGAAGGTCGCGTGGCGCTTCGAGGCCGGCGAACTCGGTTTCGCCGCGTCATTCGCGGATGTCCCCCGCGCGATAGAGCTGCCGAAGGATTCGCGCGTCATCTGGCAGAGCCCGGATGCGCGAGCGGACGGCGATCGCATTCATCTTGATCCATGGACCGGCATCTCGTGGAGACTTGCCGCGTGAGCACGGATTCGGAGATCATCGACCGTCTCGCGCGGCTGCTCGGGATCGCGCACGGCTATACCGACGTTCATCAGAACGAGAACGTCACGTCGGATGAAACCAAACGCGCGATCATCACCGCATTTGGCCTGGATGTCTCGACCGCGAGCGCGGCCCGAGCCTCGCTTGCGGCGATGGAGAAGGTTCGCGGCGCGATCGTTGCCCCGCTGGTCACGCCTGATACGTACGGCACCATTCCTGTACGCGCGGCGTCCGGCACCAATGCCGAGTGGCGCGTCACGCTGGAGGATGGCTCGGCGCGTGAAGGGCGGGCGCGCGTCGAGCAACACGAGCGCGGCACCGTGCTTTGGCTCGATCACCTTCCCGACGGCTATCACGAGCTGGTCGTGCGCGCCGGCGAGGCACATGCCGAGTCGCTTCTCATCGTGGCGCCGCAGCGCTGTTATCAGCCGGAGCAACTCGAAAACGGCCGCGGTTGGGGACTGACCTGCCAGGTCGCGAGCCTGCGCGGCGCCGATGACATCGGCATCGGCACTCTGTCGGCCGTTGCGGAACTGGCGAGGGCGGCCGGGCGCACCGGCGCATCCTTCCTCGGCCTCAGCCCGCTGCATGCACTGTTTGCATCCGACCGCGGTAAAATCTCGCCGTATTCGCCATCCTCGCGGCTGTTCCTCGAGCCGCTGCTGATCGATCCCCTGCGCATTCCGGAACTTGCCGGCAGCGGCGCCGCAAAACTGCTCGAAGGCGACACCGCCGCGCAGATGAACTCGATGCGCCAATCGCCCTTTGTCGATCACGGGGCAATGTGGGCGATCGTCCGGCGTGTGCTCGACGCCCTTTGGCAGGAGATTCGCTCCCGCAATCCCTCGGCCGAATTCGAAGCGTTCCGCCGCGAACAGGGCGACAATCTGCGCCTTCATGCGACGTTCGAAGCGATCTCGGAAAAGCTGCGCGAGCAAGGTTCTACCTGGCTTGGCGAGTGGCCCGAAACTTATCGCGATCGCAATTCCCCGGAGGTCGCGCGCTTTGCTAAGGAAAACGCCGATCTCGTCCACTTTCACGAGTGGCTGCAATTCGTCGCTGACCGGCAACTCGCCGACGCCGCGCGCGCGGCCGCAAGAGCGGGCATGGAGATCGGGCTTTATCGCGACCTCGCCGTCGGCGGAGATTCCGGCGGCTC
>JAFAVH010000048.1 GCA_019242655.1 Methylobacteriaceae bacterium | reverse complement strand
ATGCCCATCTCGACCTTGTGGGCGAAGTCGATGCCGTCCACCTGCTCGAGAAAGCCATGCACGAAATGCTGGCGCGACATCTCGCCGTCCGTGACGACATCGATGCCGGAATCCTCCTGCTCTTTCAGCGCGAGCAGCGTCGCGTCGGCCTTGGCCGCGGCGAGTTCCGCGCCGGCGCCGCGCCATTGCGGCCAAAGCTTATTGGTTTCGGCGAGCCAGGCGGGTTTCGGCAGGCTTCCGGCGATTGTGGTGGGGAACATCACTTCCTCCGTGCACTACGTGCACTTTAGCTTTATGTAGCGGACAATATTTCCACGCCGCACTTCCGTGCTGCCCGGATCAAAGTCGCATCGCAGGATGCCAGCGGTCTTTGAAGTCGCAACGCGAGTTCCAAGTACGCCGCATCATACAAGGTGAGGCCGTGTTCCCTCGCCAGTGTCTTCGTAGCACCCCACGCGTGATCGTCCGTTTCGTCGTCAATAACAATGGGCAGTTCTGTCAGATTTTGGAGTGAACGATCGACGTAAGTCTCGTCGCATCGGCCTCGCCGTACTGCGATTTGAAATGCACTGGCCACTTCGAGACGCCACAGCGAAGGCGCAATACCGCCTTCGCCTGCCACGCGCCGCAATACGTCATCCGTAGCTGCGGTGCGCTCGGCCTCGAATAACCATGCCAGTGCCATGGAGGCATCCAGCACGATGTTCAATAGCGTCGGCCTCCATCGATTAGTTCTCGGATGGTGACGTCACCAAGGCTATAATTTTTTCTCCCCTCGATGATCCGAGAGACAGCTTCTTCGGCCCGCTTTCGCGCTTCGGCGCGAGCGGATTGGCGGCGCACCAAGATGTCGCTATCTCTGACTTCGATTTCGACCCTTTCGCCGTCGCGCAAGCCGGTGGTTTCCGCGACTTCGGCCGGCACTCTGATCGCCAGGTTCTTTCCCCACCGGCCAACGATAACACCCGCCATCGAACTCGCCTCCGAATGGAATATCCTAGCATATTCCCACGTTGCACTCCACGGGATTGTTAGCGAAGAACTGTCATGACTCCCACCCCGCCCCACACCATGGCCGCCGATGCCGGCCTCGCGCAGACGCGCGCCTGCGGCACGTGCACACTCTGCTGCAAGGTGATGGCGGTGCAGGCGCTCGACAAACCGATCGGCGCGTGGTGCCAGCATTGCGTACCCGGACGCGGCTGCAAGATTCACGAAACGCGGCCGCAGGAATGCCGCGCCTTCAATTGCCTCTGGCTCGGCGATCCGAAATTCCCCGAGCATCTGCGGCCCGATCGCACCAAGGTTGTCTTCGTCGTGGAGGCCGGCGGCGGGCGCATTGCCGCCTATGTCGACCCGAACGTCCCGGCGGCGTGGCGGCAACGCGAGATTTATTCGGTTTTGAAGAACCTTGCAGTGCAGGCCGCGCAGACGCGGCGGCAGGTCGTCACCTTTGTAAAAGATGCGGCGACGGCGATCCTGCCCGATCGCGACGTGCCGCTCGGGCCGGTTCATATCGGCCAGCAGATCATCTATTCGATGCGGGAGACGCCGGACGGTCCGCGTATCGAGCCGCGCGTCGAGCCGCTTCCACCGGCCTCGGCTTAGTTCGATCAGTTCGTCGCGGAGAGCGCGGAGAGCCGGCCGTTCGAATCCTCGATCCCCGCGGCGAGCGCCTGCCGATAGAGCGCCCTCGCTTTCTCTGGCTCGCCTTCGATGCCGAGGGTCTTCACCCTGCCGAGCACGTTCGGATCATAGGTCGAGGCAAGCATGAACATCGCCCCGGCGTGTCCCGCCTCGACAGCGCGCTCGAGCAGGAGACGCGCGCCGGCAAAATCGCCGTCGCCGACGAGGCCTTCGGCCCGGCGATAGAGCTTCTCGGCCTCCTCCGTTCCGATCGCGACGATCGACTTGGTCGTCACGGTCGACGCCTTCACAGGGATCGGCGCCGTGGACGTCATTGCCACCGGCCGAAGCTCGCCGGTCGAATGCAGCGATGTCTCGAGGCCGATACTGGCGTTCGAAATAAGTCCCGGCGCCAGCACCGAGGGCTGCTCGGCCCGCGGCGGCTCATCCGTCGACTTGCGCAGCGCCAATGGCGGGGCGACCGCAACCAGTGTCGGTTTGGCGACGACCAGTGCTTGGCGCGGCGCGCTTGGCGCTTGGCTTCCTGGCGCAAACGCGAAAGCCAGCGTTCCCACCCCGACGAAGGCGACGGCCAGCACGCCTGCGCGGGCTATCTCCGCACTTCTGGAATAGGTGCCGAGCTTCATTGCTTTCTCCATTTTTCTCGCTGGCGTTTCCACTCGCGATATTCCTGGTAGAGCTTCTGTTGAGCGTCGTCGCTTTCGACGCCGCTTGGTGCCACCTCGCCGGCTGGCGTGGCGGCGGGAACCGCACCGGCACTGCGCGCCTCGGCGATACCTTTGCGGCCCTCCAGCCAATCCTGCGACGGCCTGAAACGGGTCCAGCCCGAGACTTTCGCCGCCATGTTCACTTCGCGCCATTTCGGATGGCGCGCCGGGTCGCGCAGCGCCTGGAAATTACTGAAAAGCGCCTCGGAGAAACGCTGCACGCGCTTGTAGCGAGGCGAACCCTCCGGGGCGTCGATGGTCGCAAGCAGGATGCCGACTGCGACAGTCGGGATCGGCTCTCCCGCCGCGATTAGGTCGCCATAGTCGGTGCTGGCAAGCTTCGCCGGGAGGTAGCTGTCTTGCAGTGCCGCTTCGTACGGAATCGGAAGGAGCCGAAACCGGCCTTCGCCGGCAAAATCGGTCAGCGCCTTGATTGGGCGCCCGCCGACCATCACGGTCGCGGCGATGTCGCCGGATTTGAGCTGGGAGAGCGCCGTAGCTTGATCGATCCGCACGTAATTCGGCGCGATGCCGAGCCGGTCGAAGATCAGTTTCGCAGTGAAAGACGTCGACGAGCCTTCCGGACCGATATTGACCTTTTGTCCCGCGAGCTGGCGAAGATCGCTGACGTCGCCGCCTGCCAGAACATGCACTTCCTCATTGTAGAGCCGGGCAACATAGCTAAGACGCTCAGACAGCGCTTGGCGCTCTTCGCGCGGCAGATTGGCGAGCGCATCGGACTGAAGCAGCGCGACATCGCCCAAACCCGAATTACCGAGATCGCGCAGGTCGGCGAGGGTTCCCTTGCCGATGATCGGCACAACCCGCAGGGAGCCAGAGTCGAGAACGGACGCGATATCCGATGCGATGCGGGCGGATGTGGACCCGGCGCCGCTCGCCACCAACGAGACGACGGCGCGGCCATTGTCGACCGGTGCCGGGCTGGCAGCGGTTTGTCTCACCGGCGGCATCGGGATTGCCTGGGCGGGCGAGTCATCGGCTTCATCCGTCTCCGGCGCATGGCGGCGGGATGAACGCGAGCCTTTGCCGTGCCGGCCGGAATGTTTGTGCCAGGCGTGACGATGCCCGCCGCGTCCGGACCTTGCCTGCTTGCCCCCGGAGCTCTTGCCGCTCGACGACTTAGTGGCCTTGTCCTTTGCCGGAGCGGCTGCGGCAGTGTCGGTCACACTCATCCCGCAAAGGGGAGCAAATGCGAGAGAAAAGGCGACAAGGCTTCCGCAGATTCCTCGTCGCAAGGCGGCGAAGCTCATGAAATCCTTCCGAACTAAACCCTTCCCAGCGCGCGGGTGGATATCGCGAGAGACCCGCGCAGCGCGAAATGAAGACCAAACGTCGAAATGGGACGGCTTCATGACCGCGAGGTGGAAATAGCGTGCAAAACACCGCATGTTTTCAAACGTTTCTCCCCTAAAATGCGGGGAATTTCTTGGGGTCTGCCGCGTCTCATATTGCCGAGGTTCAGGCAGCAGAAATCAAAGCAAAATTGCGGAGGGGCATGATGAGGCGGGGTTTATGCGCGCCGGCGCTAGCGTTGATGCTGGTCTGTGGCGGAGCCGGCGCATCGGCACAGGACGTGAAAATCGCCAAGGCTGACGCGCAAATCGATGCGCTCGATCCCGGAATAAAATTGTTCCTGCGGCGGAAAATGGCTGAGGGGAATACGCAGTTCACCGACAACAACGTCGTCCTTTTTCTGCATGGCGCGACCGGGCCGTCGACCTGCGATTTCGATCTCACCTACAAGGATTATTCCTGGGCCGATCTGATGGTGAGGCGCAGCTACGTCGTCTACATGGGCGACTATCGCAACTACGGCTATTCGACGCGCGAGGCGGCGATGGACGAACCGGCGGCAAAGAACCAGCCGCTCAGCCGCTCGTATCTCGCATTGCGCGATATCGAGGCGATGGTCGATCACATCAAGCGCACGCACAACATCAAGAAAGTGACGCTAATCGGCTGGTCATGGGGCGCCATGATGGCCGGCTATTATGCCTCCCTGCACAGCGAAAACGTACAGAAGCTCGTGCTCTACGCCCCGCTCTACGATTTCAACGACCACACCAATCTTGGACCCGGCAGCGCCTTGCAGAACAAACGCAAGCCGCGCGACTTCAACTTTGCTCTTGGCGCGTATCGCGTCGCTTCGGAAGCCGCCAACACAGCGCGCTGGAACGGCGAAATACCTGTCGACAACAAGGACGAGTATCGCGATTCCGCACTGCCCATCGAATTCTGGAAAGAATGTCTGGCAACGGATCCGACCAGCAACACGCGCAATCCGCCAAGCCTCCGTGCGCCAAACGGCGTCTTAGAAGATTCCTTCTATCAGGCGACAGGAAGGCCGCTCTGGAACGCGAGCAATATCTACGCGCCAACGCTGGTGATTGCTGGCCAATACGATACATGGTCGTATCCAGAGGATCGCGAGGGACTAATGCGTGATCTGGTCCACGCGCCGGTGAAGAAGAGCGTGCTGATCCCGGATGCCACGCATTTCGTTCTTTTCGAAAAGCAGCGAAACATGTTCTTCGAGGAGATTACGAGCTTTCTGAAGCAATAAGAACGACTCAAGCATCCGGGAGGGCTCATGTACCAGAGACTGCTTGCTGCAATCGTCTGCCTAGCGATGTGCACGTTCGGCGCGGCAAATGCGCATACGCCGAACCAACCGCCGCATCAGCTCTTCAAAGTCGGCGATCTCAAGCTGGAGAGCGGCGAGGTCATCAAGGACTTTTCCATTTCGTATGTCACGCATGGCACGCCAAACGATAAGAAGTCGAATGCGATCCTGATGGTCACCGCGATCGGCGGCAACCATCACCGTCTGGATTTTCTCATCGGACCGGGTAAGGCGCTCGATACCAACAAGTTCTTCATCATCTGCACCGACGCGATCGGCGATGGGCTGACGACGTCGCCGTCGAATTCAACGGCGCAAGCGCACATGAAATTCCCGAGGTTTCTCATCCGTGACATGGTGACCTCGCAGAGGCTTCTGCTCGATCATCTCGGCATCGCTCACGTCGTCGCGGTGATCGGCCCTTCGATGGGCGGCATGCAGACGCTGCAATGGGGCGTGAGCTATCCCGACATGATGGACAGCCTTGTCGCCATCGTGCCGCTCGCCAAGACGCCCGCTTGGTCGGTCGCCGTTCTCGAAGCCTCGCGCAAGGCAATCATGCTCGACCCCGCCTGGAAGAACGGCGACTATGACGCGCCGCCCGAGCAAGGGGTGCGGCTTTATCGCGATATTCAATTTCCTTGCCGCGCGCTCGCCGGAAATCTATCGCGACCAGTTCCAGAGCCAGACGGATGTCTTGCCTTGGCTTACCGCGCAAGAAACGGCAGTTCTAAAGGCCTTCGACGCCAACGATTGGATTTATCAGACCTGGGCATATGAGCGACACGACGTCGGCACCACACCCGGGATGAACGGCGACACGATCAAGGCGTTGCGCGCGATAAAAGCCAAGACGCTGGTCATGGTCGGAACCAAGGACCTGCTCAATCCGGAATTCGAGCCGATCGAAGCGGCGCGCTCTATCCGCGACGTGCGCGTCGTGACGATCAGTCCGGGCACCGTGACCGGCCACGCCTCTGCCGGGGGCGCCTTTCCCGCCGACGTTGACTTCCTCAACCGTGAGATTTCCAGCTTTTTCGATATCGTGACCGATCGCGGGCAGAAGCTGCAGTAGAGCTGAAGGTCGGGGCGCCGCACAGCGCCTCGCCTTCGGCGCTCACGCATGCTAACCGGCGCTCCGTCAAGGCCGGCTCGCCGGCGCCGAGAAGCTCATGTCAGACATTTTCCGCGAAGTCGACGAGGACGTTCGTCGCGATCAGGCCGCGCAGATTTGGGCGCGCTACCAGAATTTGTTCATCGGCCTCGCCGTGCTTGTCATCGCCGCGACGGCCGGTTGGCGCATCTATGATCATTTCCGCACGAAGCAGGCGGAGGAAGCCGGCGCCAAATATGAAGCGGCTTTGACGCTCGCCCGCGACGGCAAGGCCGCCGAAGCGGAAGGCGCACTCGAGCAGATCACCAAGACCGGCCCCAAAGGCTACGCGACGCTGGCGCGCTTGCGCGAGGCCGCGGAATATAGCGGCAGCGATTCCGCAGCCGCGGTAAAAGCCTATGATGCCATTGCCGCCGACAGCGCGATCGATCCGTTGTTCCAGAATGTCGCGCGTTTGCGCGCCGCGTTGCTGCGGCTCGATGAAGCCGACGCGAAGGAAGTAGAGACGCGTCTCGTGCCGATGACGGCAAACGACAATCCCTTCCGGTTCTCGGCGCGCGAAGCGCTTGCGCTCGCCGCGCTGAAGCAGGACGATTTCGACGCCGCCGGCCGCCAGCTCGACGCGATCGTCGTCGATCCGCAAGCGCCTTCCTCGATGCGGCAACGCGCCGAGGCGTTGCTTGCCGTAGTGCGCTCGAGCAAGCGCGCGAAGTAAGCTCTCGCACGGCGTGTCCGTGACATGCCTTTCAAGCTCGCCATTGTCGGTCGGCCCAATGTCGGCAAATCGACGCTGTTCAACCGGCTCGTCGGCAAGAAACTGGCGCTCGTCGACGACCAACCCGGCGTGACGCGCGATCGGCGCGA
>JAFAVH010000406.1 GCA_019242655.1 Methylobacteriaceae bacterium | reverse complement strand
CCAACCCCCTCGGCGAAACGCTCGCGCACGCCGTCCGGCACCAGGAAAGACGCGTCCTCTGGCCAGCCATAAGCGCGCTTGGCAAGCCGCACCTCTTCTTCACCCAGCGCATCGCTGTGTGCGGCGGCGGTCCCTTGCTTGTGCGGCGCGCCGTAGCCGATGATGCTGTTGACGATGATCATCGTCGGCCGATCATCGGTCTTGCAGAACGTGTTCAGGGCCTGGACAAGCGCATCGCGATCCTCGGCGTCCTCGACATGCAGCACTTTCCAGCCGTAAGCCTCGAAGCGCTTGCCGACGTCTTCATTGAAGGCGAGATCGGTATGCCCCTCGATCGTGATCGTGTTGCTGTCGTAGATCCAGCACAGGTTTGACAGCTGCAAGTGCCCGGCGAGAGAGGCCGCCTCGCTCGCGACACCTTCCATCATGTCGCCGTCGCTGCAGAGGACGTAGACATTGTAATCGAACAGCGTCAGGCCCGGTGCGTTGAACCTGTCGGCAAGCCAGCGGCCGGCCATAGCCATGCCGACGCTGTTGCCGCAGCCCTGGCCGAGCGGACCGGTCGTCGTCTCGACTCCGGTCGTCAGGTGATATTCCGGATGTCCGGGCGTGCGGCTGTTTAGCTGTCGAAATTGTTTGATGTCGTCGAGACTGATCGCGGGACTGCCGTCGTCGGCGCGGACGCCGGCAAGATGCAGCAGCGAATAAAGCAGCATCGATGCATGCCCACACGAGAGCACGAAGCGATCGCGGTTCGGCCAATGCGGATCGGCGGGGTCGTAGCGCAGAAATTGCTGCCAGAGCGTGTAGACGACCGGCGCCATCGCCATCGGCGTGCCGGCATGACCGGAATTCGCCTTTTGCACGGCATCGATCGCAAGCGTGCGGATCGTATCGATCGCGAGGCGATCAACCTTGTCCTTATCGGCGCGACTGTCTGACGAAGGATCGCGCTTTGCATTCGCTGCCAGTGACATGGAAACTCGCCGCTAGTATGGGCTCGCGCAGCCGCACCGTTTGAGTGCGGGATGTCGAAGGCCCTCGTCAGATTGACGAGGGAAAGATGCCGCGCGTGGGCCGCTCGTCAACCCATTTTTGCTCCGGCTAATCTGTCGCTGCCCGCGCGGAAGACGCTTCCGGCCTCTTGGAAATGATCGCAATTCCGACACAAGATGCGCGCTGGAGAAACGCCGGAAACGGGCGTGAAGTCAGTAGCTTACTGTCATTTCGACGCATCCTTGAGCGTCACGTTGACGGGCACGGCGGAACCTGTTCTGTAGCCCTCGCTTCTCCTGGCCGAGGTTCCCGCCCCCTTATGTATTTGACCGTGCCCTTTGAGCGGGCTTGGCATCATCGTGAATTGATCCGCGCCGTCGTTCGCCGCGAGCTGAAGTCACGTTTCCGCGGCTCGTTGCTAGGCTGGGTGTGGGCGGTTGCCGCGCCCCTGGTGATGTTGCTCGCCTATACGTTCGTATTTTCCGTCGCCCTGCCGGTTCAAGGGAAGGATATCAGCATCAGCGAATATGCCGGCAACATTTTCTGCGGGCTGATCGTTTTCAACCTATTTAGCGAGCTGGCGTACCGCG
Organism: Methylobacteriaceae bacterium; assembly: GCA_019242655.1. Lineage (GTDB taxonomy): Bacteria > Pseudomonadota > Alphaproteobacteria > Rhizobiales > Beijerinckiaceae > JAFASC01. The sequence continues at coordinate 11,790 of JAFAVH010000406.1, read as the reverse complement.
CCCCGATGCTTCTGCATGAGCATGCCTCCTTCGTGAAAAAGTCGATCTTTCCGAGCGAGGCGATTGCTTGGATCGCGTCGATCCGCGCTTTCGTTTATGCCGGCATAAGCTTCGTCGTTCTTCTCGTCTTTCGCATCGTGACGGCGCACTGGCTTCCCGTCACGACCGTGCTGACGCCGCTGGTCATCCTACCCTTTGCACTTCTCATGCTGGGCATCGTCTGGTTCCTGATGGGACTTGGTGCCTTCACCAAGGATGTCGCGCACCTGATGATCTCGATCGTGCCGATCATGATGTTTGCGACGCCGATCTTCTATACGTTCGAGCAGATCCCGCCGCAATTCGTGCCCTGGCTGAAGCTCAACGTCGTCGGCGACTATATCGAGATGCTGCGTGCGCTGGTCATACAAGGACAATTGCCTGATCTTCTCATGTACGTCGTCTGCGTCGCGGTCTCATATGCAATCTTCATGTTTGGTTATGGCTTCTTCATGCGCTACAAGTCGGTGATCGTCGATGTCATCTGACGTTGTGATCAGCTGCCGCAATGTAGGCAAAGCATTTCAGCTTTACTCGCATTATAACGATCAGCTGAAGCAGGCTCTCCTTGGCTTTTGGAAGCGATTTTACAATCAGCACTGGGTGCTGAACGATGTCACCTTCGAGGTCCGCAAGGGCGAGCGCGTCGGCATCATCGGGCGCAACGGTGCGGGCAAGACGACGCTGTTGCAGATCATCTGCGGCATCACGACGCCGACAAAGGGCGAGGTCGCAGTCGAAGGCCGCATCGCACCCATTCTGGCTCTTGGCGCCGGCTTCGATGGGTCCCTCACTGGCCGCGAAAACGCGCGGATCGGCGGCGCGATCCTGGGTCTGAAGCGCAATGAGGTCGAACGCCGTCTTCCGGCGATTGCCGAATTCGCCGGCATCGGGCCGTTCATCGATCAGCAGATGAAATATTACTCGAGCGGCATGGCCGCCCGGCTCGCTTTTGCGGTTTGCGCCCACGCAGACGCCGACATCCTGATCATCGACGAAGCACTCGCCGTCGGCGACGAAGCCTTTCAGCAGAAGTGCGAACGATACGTCGAGGAATTCGCCCGCACGGGAACGATCCTGATGGTGTCGCACTCGCTCGACTACCTGCAGGGCCTCAGCGACCGGATTTTGTGGATCGACGGAGGCAAGGTGCGCGCCTTCGGCGATCCGCAGCCAATCATAGCCGACTATCGCGCGTCCATTACGGGCGAGCCGGTTCCAGCGGGAGCTTGACGGAACGCAAGCCGCCTCGCGGCGTTTAGCCGGTAAGCTGGGCTTTGAGGGCTTCGTGCGTCCAATCGACCGATTCTCGGTATCGCCTCTCGCGCGCGTCTGCCAATGGCTGGCCCTGTGCGTGCTCGTCCATGCGCCTGCTTTCGCGCAGTCGACCGGCGAGCCCCTCCGCGAAGGACGCTCCTCGCTTGATCCACGGACTGCCTGGCTCGAGCGTGTAGAGCTGGCACGCTCGCGCTACGAGGCTTTCGCCACGCGGGCGCGTCTCGCCCTCCATCCGACGGTGAAAGAGCCAGGCGTGGCGCCGACGCGAACGAGCATCCTCGATGATCCGACGCTGCGGCGCGGCGATGTTGTCGTCACCTCGGAGGGCTTGCTGGTTTTCCGCGGCGCGCGGCGCTTTCCCTACACGCCGGCGGATTTCGATCCGCGCGTGGCGCCCGCAGCGGCCGGAGTGAGGCATGCGTCGGAGCTGATCGAGCTGCAGCGCGTGCATGACCAGGGGAAACGGTAGCGATTTCGGAACTCGCCATCCGCCTGTCGAGTTTTGCCTAAAGCCGGAGGCATTCGATGTTGGACCGTGTCAGCGCACGCGGCTTTGGCCGAAGCCGGCTGCATACCGCTTGAGGAATATCTGCGCGCGTTCGGCGACGAGCCGAGCGCCGAAGATCTCCGCCGGGCGGCGGAAGACTTCGCTTCGGAAGCCTATTCGATCCGCTTAACCCGCCCGTGGCGGCAGCGGGGGCTCAGTTCCGAGGAGCGGCGCAAACGTCGTTCAGCCGAAAGCCCAGCGTCCGCGGGACCACGTCGCGTAAAGCGTCCTAGCCGGCTTATCTTCGCCCGCTGGGAATTGCTCACCCGTCGCGCTGTTGCGCCTCGATCTGACCAACCAGATTACCGAGCAGATCGAGATCGCCTTTGCCGAAATGGCGTTCGGCAACGGCTACCATGGTCGTGGCCGTGGCGGCTTCGCTATCTTCCGACATGCCGATGATTTGATCGCCCAATTCGGAGATCGTGAGCGCCGTCGCGGACGCCGTCAGCGACCCCTGCAAAGCGAACCGCTCCTCGATCGAGATCGCGAGTTCGACGCCCATGAGCGAATCGAGTCCGACCTCGGCAAGGGGCTTTGAACGCGGCACATCTTCTTGCGGTAGCCGCAGGATCCGCGCAAGCTCCTCGACGATCGCGTCGCAGACGCGCCGGCGCGCCGCATCGCGCCCCTCGGCGGCAATGATGCCGCGGACGTCGATTGCAGAGCGCTCGCCCGCCTCCGCCGCATCCTGGCCGTGGGCGAGGTCGGCGAATGTCGGCGATCGCAGGCTCGGCAGGAAATCGCGCGCCTTGCCCCAGTTCATGGGGGCGATGAACACGACGCCATCTTCTAGTGCAGACGCGGGGCCGGCGAGAATCTCGCCCATCTTATCCAGTGCCGCGCGCGCTTTGATCGGCGTGACGCCAACGCGATTGGCGAGCGAATCCTTGACGTTTTCCATGCGCGTCAGGATGCCGACGTCTTCGATGGCGCCCCAACCGACTGCGAGGCCAGGTAGGCCTTCCTTGCGCCGGCGCCGCGCGAGACCTTCCATGTACCCGTTCGCGGCGACGTAAGCCGATTGGCCGGGATTACCGACAAGCGTGGTCGCCGACGAGTACATGATGAAGAAGTCGAGCGGATGATCGCGTGTCAGGCGATCGAGGTTTGCGGCACCGAGCACCTTCGGCTCGAGTACGCGTTCCAGGCGCTCGCGGCTGAAATTGGCGAGCACGAAATCGTCGAGCACCATGGCGGCATGAACGATACCGCCCAGTCGCGGCATATCGGCGATGTCGCGCATCAACGTGCGAAGCGCGTGTTCGTCCGCGACGTTGCAGGACATGGCACGGACGTTCACGCCGCGTGCGCGGAATTCGGTCAGTGCTAGTTGGGCTGGCTCGCCGGAAGCACCGCTGCGTCCGACAAGCACGAGGTGACGCGCGCCGCGATCGACAAACCAGCGCGCGGTCTCAAGACCGAATCCGCCGAGACCGCCGGTGATCAGGATCGTTTTATCGCTCGGCGCAACAAAATTGCGCTCCGGTAATTGCTTGATCTCGCCCCTGGCGGGCGGTGAGATGATGATCTTACCGATGTGACCGGCCTGTTGCATGAGCCGGAAAGCGTCGACGATCTCGTTTGCGTTGAACTTACGATACGGCAGCGGCGACAGCGATCCATCCTCGAAAAGGCGCATCACCGAGCGGAAAAGCCGTCGGCCTTGGGCGCTGTCATGCAGGATCAGCTGGTCGAGATCGACGCCGAAATAAGAAAGGTTCCGTCGGAACGGGCGCAGCCCGATATGCGAGTTTGCGACGTAGTCGCGCTTGCCGAGTTCGACGAAACGGCCGAACGGCTTCAGCACGCTGATGCTTCGCTCCATCGCTTCGCCGGAAAGGCTGTTCAGCACGACGGCGACGCCCTGGTCCTTGGTGATCTGCAGCACGTCGTCGATGAAGCCGCCGGAGCGCGAATCGAGCACATGTTCGGCACCGAGCGCGCGAACGAGATCGCGCTTTTCCGGAGTTCCCGCCGTCGCGATGACGCGTGCGCCACGCCAGCGCGCAATACCAAGCGCGGCGAGCCCAACACCGCCGGCGCCGCCATGGATCAGCACCCACTCGCCGCGGCGCAAGCGCGCAAGACTGATCAGACCGTAATAGGCAGTGAGGAACGCCACCGGGATCGTTGCCGCGGTATCGGTCGCGACGCCTTCGGGAATGCGCGCGACGACGGCGGCCGGCACGCAGACATGTGTGGCGAAGGCCGATTTCGCGAAAGCAAGCACGCGGTCGCCGGCCTGAAATTCGTTGACGCCTGGACCGGCGCGAAGCACGCGTCCGGCGCATTCGAGGCCGAGCGTCGCGCCGGCAAATCCGTCTTCGAGGATTTCCTCGGGCAAGAGGCCGAGGCCCCACATGACGTCGCGGAAATTCAAACCTGTTGCTTCGACTTCGATCTCGACCTCGCCGGCAGCAGGAGCCGGTCGACGCGTTGGCACCCAGGACAGCCGATCGAAACCGGAGCCTTCGCCGCGCTCAAGCCGCGCCGCGGGAGCAGCGCTTCCGTGTGCTTGCGCTTCAAACCGATCGACGCGCAGGACGCGCGTGCAATGCGGCTCGATCGCGATTTCAGTCTCCTCGGTCGCTGAGAGCACAAGCGCGCCCAACCGCTCGGCGATCGCCTCCGCCGGTATGGCGGGATCGACATCGACGCGGCGAACCTTCAGGTTTTGATTCTCGTTGCCGAGCGTGCGGGAGAACGACCAAAGGCCGTTCGCGGCCGGGCCTGCATTTTGGCTGTGCAGCGCATCCGGACTGACAACCCACAAATTCGTCTTGGCTGCGCCAAACGCGCGGACCCAGGCCTCGAGCATGGCGCAACGCTCGGCCAAGTCGTCGACCGGCGAACCGTATCTGGCAAACAATCCTGCAAGATGAATGACGTGCTTGGGCGGGTTCGCAGACGGGATCGGGGCGACTCGGTCGAATACGGCGACCGATGTCTCGGCGCCCGCGGATGTGAGGTATTCGGAAAGTTTGCGGACAATGTCGCTTGCTTCGTTAGCGGCATCCGTCACGATCAACACGTGACTGCCATCAGCCGCCGGCGGCAATGCTTCCCCTCGCGCACGCCCAACGAGGAGGAGGCCGCCGCCACGATCGGCGGCGAGCTTGTGAACCGATGTATCGACGAGGCCCGCCGCATCAAGCGTGCGTTGCCAGCTCTCCGGGCTCTGCGCGGCAAATGACGACGTTGCAGTCAGACTTGGATCGAACCACGTCGGATTGAGACCGAAAACAAGGTCGCGGAACAATGAGACGGAAGGTTCGGCTGCGAGCAGCAGGGCGTCGAATGCGAGCTTGTCGTTGAGATTGGTCCAAAAGCTGCGCTCTGTGCCGATCCGGGCCAAGCTGTCGGCGGCGAGGACAAGATCGAACGAACGCGCCGGAATGGGAGCGAGCGCGTCGACGAACTCGACCCCGGACAAATTCTCCAACGCGAGCCGTGCGCGCTCGAGGCGGCGCCGATCCGGCTCGAATATGGTGAGCGGCGCACCAAAGTCCGCTGCAATAGACGCTACGATTTTCGAAAGCGGTCCGTATCCCACTTGCAGGATGCGCAGAGCGCGGTCCTTCGGCCAGGCATTTTTCGATTCACGCAGGAAGGCGCCGATTGCTTGAGCCGAAGCGACAGGAGACCCGCCGGCGAATTCGTATGCTTCTTGTGCGGCTGAGGAAATGCCGCTCAACGCGTCATGCTCGCCAGCTGCGAAATTCGCGATTTGCGTCGCGGTTCTTGCGGCGAGGAGAAGTTCGGCAGCGCGGTCGGGATGATCTTCCGCGTAGGTCGCGAGAATCATTTCCGGATCGGGCAGGTTGGCATCGGACTTGACGATCCAGTCGTCGCCGCTTTGCCTGGCGAGCCCGCTGTCTTCAAGCGCATTGAGGATATCGGCAAACCAAAGTTGGGCGACTGCGGGCAGGCGTCCGGACGTAACCAGCCGCGCAATGTTGATGCGGCCGTTTTCTGTGAACTTTCGCGCCATGGCGAACGATATGGATGTCGCCCAACCCTCGAGCAGAAGCAGATCGGCCGGCGTGGCCTGACGCCCTCGCGCGAGATTCTGCAGTGCGCCGCTTGCTGTCAGCAATGAAGCGGGGCTTGGCAATGGATCGCGCGCGTAAGCGGTCGGTTCGCTTGCGACAGCCAGCCGCTGAATCAACGGCGCCTGGTCTTCGTGCGCAGCGGAACGTGCGCGCACGGCTTGATAGCGCGCGTGGCGCAGATGCGCGATGAGTTCGCCCGCGTCGTCGAACAGGGAGATATTCGCGATGATCGTGCGTTCGTTGCAACGCAGGACATCGAGACCCGCACGGGCGATCGCCGCGCCGGGCTTGAGCAACCGCACCTCGCGGAAACGAACCGGCAGATAGGCTGCGGGGCGCGCCTGCAGCGACAATTCTGCGAAAAGCAGGATCAGCCCGTGGAAACAGGAATCGAGACGTGCCGGGTCGAGCCCATACGCAGTCTCACGTCCCTTGCGCAGATCGACGACAATCCTATTGTCGCGCGATATGCTGGCGCGCGCGACATTCTGGAACGACGGCCCAAACTGCAGGCCTGCCGCATTGGCAGCCAGATAAAGATCTCGTCCCGAAATCTGGCGGACGGAATCGCGTGGTAAGCTGACAACCGGACTCGAGCGGCCGCCGTCGAGAATAATTTTGGCGGTTGCGTGCGTCTGCCAGGGCGTATGTCCAAGCCGTGGCCGGCTCAGAATTTCAAGGATGCGGGTCTCCGGCGAGATACGGCACAAGACCTCGCGCGACGTGTCAGCCGAGAAATGCATCGGATGCTGAATATCGAGTTCGGCAATCGCCCCGTAATCCGTCTCGAGCCAGCTGCGCGCGACGGCGAGAGCCATCTCAACAAACGCGGAACCCGGGAGCAGCACGGTGCCGTCGATCTTGTGATCGGCGAGTTCGGGTACGAGCTGCGGGTCGACCTGCGCGGTCCATTCAAGTCGATCCGGGGTAGATCGTGCGCCGATCAGCGGATGCCATGGACGTGGCGATGTCAGACCGCTTGTCTCGATCGTCTCCGCCACGCTGTAGGGCCTGTGCTGCCACGCGTAAGCCGGAAGATCGACCGGGCCGGACACATCCCCGAATGCCAGGGTCTCGTCGATGCGCGCGCCATTGGCGATCGCCGTTGCGATAGCGCGGGCGATTGGCTCACCCGCCGGCTCTTTGCGGTCGAGCACATTGAAGGCGGCGACCGGATGGTCGGTGCCTTCCGCGATATCGTTGATATGCGCAAGAAGAGTCGCGCTCGGTCCAATCTCGACGAAAATTCGCGCGCCCTGTTGAAGCGCCTGTTGCATACTCTCCATGAAGAGAACAGGCTCGCGAACGTTGCGCCACCAATAACCTGAGTCGAGCGCGGCACCATCGAGAGACCCACCTGTTACCGCGGAGATAAAGCTGGTGTGTCCCGTGCTCGCGGTCACGCCTTCGAGATCGGCAAGAAGCGGCCGCTCGACCGGATTCATCAATTCGCTGTGGAACGGATAAGCGAGATCGAGCTTGCGCGTGCGCGCATTGCGTGTACGCGCAACGCTTGGCAGCGATTTCAGCGCAGATGCCGGGCCAGAAACGGTAAACCCACGCGGGCTGTTATGTGCTGCGACCGAAAGCCCCGGAATCTCGGATGCAAGCGTTTCCGCCGCCTCGCGCGAACCGAAAACGACAGCCATGCCGCCGGCGCCGTTTGCGATCTCTTGATGCAGGCTGCGGAAGTAAATGACGCGAACGGCGGTTTCGAGATCGAGAATGCCGGCGGCCTCGGCTGCCGCGACCTCTCCAACGCTATGACCGAGCGTCAGATCGGCAACAAGCCCGTGCTGCTTCAGCGCGAAGTTTGTCGCGCTCTGGATTGCGAAAATCAGCGGCTGCGCAACGCTCGTCTTGGCGAGCCGATTGGCGAGATCTTCGGCGAACATCTCGGCTTTAAGCGACCAGCCGGACAGCCTTTGAAAATGCGTGTCGATTTCTTCGAAGCGTCGACGGAAGGCGGAATTATCTTCAAACGCCTGGCGGCCCATGCCCGGCCATTGACTACCGTTGCCTGAGAAGACGAACGCGACCGACGCATTCTTTCCGACACTCGTGTCGCGCACGGCGGTGCCGACATCGTCCGCTTCTTCTGCTGCAGCGTGCAGCGAGTCGCGCAAAGCGTCGGCGCCGGCGAGCGGAATGACCAAGCGTTCCGCAAGATGTTCGCGGCGGTGACCTGCCGCGGCTGCGATGCGCTCGATCTCATCTGCATCGGCGTCTTCAGTCAACGTCGCGTATTGCGCCGAAAGAGCGGCGAGTGCGGCCTTTGTATGCGCCGAGATCATGAGATAGGCGGGCTTCGCAGCTACCAGCGCGGATTCCGCTTTTGGCGAATCCGCAACAATGACATGCGCGTTCGTGCCGCCGAAACCGAACGAACTCACGCCGGCAAAGCGCGTTCCGATGCGTTGCTCAAGGGGGATCGCGGTGTCTGCGACCTGCAGGTTTAAATCGCCAAAGGGAATGTCGGGATTGGGCTCGTCGAAATGCAACGAGGCCGGCAACACATTGTGCTCGAGCGCAAGCATTGCCTTAAGCACGCCGGCAATTCCTGCGGCGGTCTCGGTATGTCCGATATTTGTCTTGATCGAACCGATCGGTAGAGCTTGTGAGCGCTTCCTTCCGAGGACGTCTCCAATGGCGCCCGCTTCAGCGGGATCGCCAACGCGCGTGCCGGTGCCGTGCGCCTCTACAAAAGCAAGGTCGTCGGGCCGAATTTCGCTGCGCGCATACAAGCGATCGAGCAGCGCCGCCTGATTGGCCCTCGAGGGAAGCGATATTCCGGTCGTGCGCCCATCCGAATTGACATCGCTTCCGGCGATCAGGCCATGAATGCGATTGTCCGCATCGCGGGCAGCATCGAGGCTGCGTAGAATAAGAACGCCGCCACCTTCCGCCCGCACATAACCGTCGGCTCTCGCGGAGAAGGCTTGGCAGAGACCGGTGCGTGAGAGCATCGAGGCCTGCGAGAAGCTGATGAAGCCGTAGGGGCTCGCGAGGATGTTGACGCCTGCGACGATCGCGGTGTCGACGCGCCCACTCTCGATCGCCAGCACGGCCTCATTGAGCGCGACCAAAGAAGAAGAACATGCCGTGTCGACCGTGAAGCTTGGTCCGCGCAGATCGAAAATGTAGGAGATGCGGTTTGAGATGATCGAAAGCGTATTGCCGGTCGCAAAGTAGGCGTCGCCTGCGGCAATGTCGCCAATGTGCAAATTGCCATAGTCGAGCGACCCGGCGCCGACATAAACGCCCGTTTCCGACTTCGCGATTCGCGAGGGCTTGATCCCAGCGTCCTCGAGCGCTTCCCACGTCAGCTCAAGCAGGAGCCGCTGCTGAGGATCCATCGCCTCGGCTTCTCGCGGAGAGATGCCGAAAGCAGCGGGATCGAAACCCCAGATGTCATCGAGAATGCCGGCAGCCCACGTATAGGAGCGGCCCCGCTCATTGCCGCGGGGATGGTAGAAACGCTCGCGTGACCAGCGGTCGGACGGGATCTCGCTAACCGCGCAGCGCCCCTCTGCGAGCAGGGACCACAAGTCATTTACTGATTTCGCCCCCGGCAGCCGGCATGCGCGGCCAATGACGGCAATCTGGGTCGGCTCACGCTTTGACAAATGTCACTCTCGTCGGAGTTCACGGGCTAGGTCGAAGGCAAGCAATACGCGTGCATTCTCTTGGAGACAGGGATACGCGGCGACCCCAAAGCAGGGTGGGGCGCATACTAGCCGCGAGGGGGAATCCCCTCAAGCAAAGCTAAACCCATCTGTTTGTAAGAGATTTTGTATTTTGTTGTGCCCGCGTCACAGTCCCGCGAAAACATCTGCGTTGCGAGCATCAGCAACCCCCGTTCCGATTCAATGTGGCGCATCGGAGAAATTGGGCACAAAGGCCGCCCCGAGTTGCCGCCGATTGACCCTTTAAAATCTCGATCATGGCATTTGATCGGCGAGTAGCGCTGAAACCGCGAATTGCTGATGTGCATCAGCCCTAATGCGGCTAAGTCGTGGTCCGCAAGCAGCAGGTCCATGGTTTGCTCCTGACGCGAAGACTACCTAAAAGGCCGACCTATTCGCCATGAACTCGCTCCCAGCCTCCGACGATTTCGACCTTACGAAGCTGCCGGCCGCCACCCGCATCGTGGTGGCGATGTCCGGCGGCGTCGATTCCTCCGTCGTGGCGGCGCTGCTCCACGCACAGGGCTACGATGTTGTTGGGGTCACCCTGCAGCTATACGATCACGGCGCGGCCGCCCGGAGCAAGACCTGCTGTGCCGGGCGCGACGTGCATGACGCACGGGAGGTTGCGGCGCGCCTCGGCATCCCGCATTACGTGCTCGATTTCGAGCGCCGCTTCCGCGAACGCGTGATCGTCCCATTCGCCGAAGCTTACGCGGCGGGCTCCACGCCTGTGCCCTGCATCGCCTGCAACCAGACCGTCAAGTTCACCGATCTTCTCGACGTTGCCCGGGATCTCGGCGCCGATGCACTGGCGACGGGCCATTATGTGCAGTCTCGCCGTGAGCGAGACGGATCGCGAGGCCTTTACAGGGCGCGCGACCGGGATCGCGACCAGAGTTACTTCCTTTTCGCAACAACGCCGGCGCAGCTCGATTTCGTCCGCTTTCCGCTCGGCGGCTACACCAAGGCAGAGGTCCGCGATCTAGCCCGCCATTTCGGCGTTCCCGTCGCGGAGAAGCAAGACAGCCAGGACATCTGCTTCGTCCCGGACGGGCATTACAGCGATCTTGTCACCAAGATGAAACCGGACGCCGTTGTTCCCGGCAACATTGTCGCCCTCGACGGCCGGGTGCTCGGCCGGCATAGCGGCGTGATCCACTACACGATCGGCCAGCGTCGCGGGCTCTGCCTCGACGATCGGGTGTCGAGGGGCGAGCCGCACTATGTCGTCGGGATGAACGCGGCCCGTGCGGAGGTCGTGGTTGGCCCCCGCGCGGCGCTGGCGACGAAGACTATTGCCCTTCGTGACGTGAACTGGATCGGGCTGGGCAGTCTCGACGATCTCCCCGAAGCGGGGCTCGAAATCGCCGTGCGCGTACGCTCGACCCGGCCGCCCGCACCCGCGCTCCTCGACTATTCCGCGGGTTGCACGCGCGTCTGCCTCCTCGGTGAGGAAAAGGGCGTCGCCCCGGGCCAGGCCTGCGTCTTCTATGAGTCGGGCGATCCCGAGGCGCGGGTTCTTGGCGGCGGCTTCATAGAGAGGTCTGAGCCGGCGCGCAGGCGCTCATTTGCGTCCGAAGCCGCCGTGGCCGTCTGAAGAATGAGCTTGCAACGACGGGCGCTCGCGCAAATCGAGAATGCCCATGTCGAGGCCGCTTACGCGCGCTGGGCCCCGGTCTACGATTTCACGTTCGAACTGGTGATGCGACAGGGCCGGCGCGCTGCAGCCGCGGCAGCTTCCCGGCCCGGCGGCACCGTGCTCGATGTCGGGGTCGGTACCGGCCTGGAGCTGCCGATGTTCGACCGCCGCACCCGTCTCGTCGGGGTCGATCTGTCCGAGCCGATGCTGCGGCGTGCAGCCTTGCGGATTGCCCGGGAAAAGCTCGGCAATGTCGAGGGCCTTGTCGTGATGGACGCAATGCGCCTCGCCTTTCCCGACTCATGCTTCGATGCGGTGATCGCGCCTTATGTGCTGACCGTCGTTCCCTATCCCGCCGCGACGCTCGATGAGCTCATGCGTGTCGTGAAGCGGGGCGGCGAGATCGTTCTCGTCAACCATGTGGGTGCCGAGCGCGGCCCAATTGCGGCGCTCGAAGCCTGGCTTGGACGCCGCTCCGCTTTGCTCGGTTGGCGCCCGCAATTTCCGTGGGCAATCATAGCCGACTGGATTGCCGCACAGAAG
>JAFAVH010000277.1 GCA_019242655.1 Methylobacteriaceae bacterium | reverse complement strand
CTCAAGCCAAGTCGTGCAAATCCTCGATTACCTTGGTGTGCCGTTCGAAAGCGTGAACGTGCTCGACGATGCCGATATCCGCCAGGGCATCAAGGACTACTCGAACTGGCCGACAATCCCCCAACTTTACGTGAAGTGTGAATTGGTCGGCTGCTGCGACATTGTCCGCGAGATGTTCCAGTCGGGCGAGCTTGCCTCGCATCTCACGGATGCGGGAATCGTCTGCAGTCAGCCGGCAAAGGCCTCCTAGCGACCCTCCGTTTAATCCTGCATCCACAAGGCGCGCCACAGCCCTTGCGTTTTCCGCAAAGAACGCCACACTGGCAGCCTCACAAGCTTGCGAAATCCGCAAGCCGCGAAGTCGGTGGGCCGCTCATGCTCGATGAACGCCTTGTCACCTGGATCAAAGAGGGTCTTGCCCGTCCAGGCAAAAGCCAAAACGGCCTTGCCGAAGCACTCGACGTCGACCCCTCATCGATTTCCCGGCTGCTCAAAGGCGCGCGTCAGGTCAAGACGCGTGAAATTGAGCTGATCTCCTCATATCTCGGCTATGGCCCGCCTGTGCACGCCTTTCATGCCCCAGGCACGAAGCGGCCCCGGGAAGCCGCCGCCTCGACCGCCGCAATGGTCGAGGCCATCGAAGCGATAGCCCGCGGCGAACTCGTCGTCGTCGTCGATGACGACGACCGCGAGAACGAAGGCGACCTCGTCATGGCCGCCTCTCATGCCAGTGCGGAAAAGATGGCGTTCATCTTGCGCCATTGCTGCGGCATCGTCTGCGCACCAATGCCGCCCGATATTGCGCAACGTCTCAATCTCACGCCGATGGTATCGGTCAATGACGCGCCGCTCTCGACTGCCTTCACGGTTTCCGTTGACGTACGGCACGGTTTGACGACTGGCATCTCCGCCGAGCAGCGTACCAACACAGTTCGGGCGCTTGCCAACAATAATATGGGGCCCTCCGATTTCGTTCGCCCCGGTCACGTGTTTCCGCTTGTTGCGAAGGAAGGCGGCGTGCTTATGCGCTCCGGCCACACGGAAGCAGCGGTCGACCTGTGCAAGCTCGCTGGTCTTCCGCCAGTCGGCGTCATCTGCGAGCTCGTCAACAAAGACGACGGCACGGTCATGGCCGGCACGCAAATCCACGAATTTGCTAGGACGCACGGCCTCAAGCGCATTTCGGTCGCCGACATCATCGCTTACAGGCGCGCGCGCGAAAAGCTGGTCGAGCGCGTTGCGACACTGCCCGTCGACACGATTGGCGGACGCATGACGCTACACGTTTACGTCACGCCGTTTGACCGCGTGCAGCATTTCGCGTTCGTGCTCGGCGACATCGGCGATGGCGCCGACGTACCGGCGCGCATGCATCGCGCCGACATTTTGGGCGATGTCTTTTCCGGCGGCACCACGATTCGCCGCACGCTGGAACGGTTTCGCACGGAGGGTCGCGGCGTTTTCATCTATCTGCGCGACGGTGCTGCAGGCGTGCCTGTCAACACGGTGCGACCGGGAACAAACGGCGCCGAGGACGAGCGTCAGCGCCAATGGCTTGACGTTGGCCTTGGCGCCCAAATCCTCAAAGATCTCGGCATCACCTCGATCCGACTGCGCACCGCGGCGCCGCGCACCTATGTCGGGCTTTCCGGTTTCGGCATCGAAATCAATGCCTTTGAGGACGTGGGGTAAACCTGCCGTGCCTGTGATAGATGAGGCCCATGACCCTCGTCGAAGAGCGACGGCCTGAGTCGGAGCGCGGCGATGCGACGCCCGCCGCCCGCCCCTTCACGCGTGCCGCGCTCGCTTCGGAAATTGCCGAGCTTCACGCGCGCCAAGGTGCAGCCGAGGACCTTCGCCCCCTCGTCATCGAACGCTTCCGCCGCGCGCTTGACGACGGACGTGGGACCGCCCGGGCGGAGCTTGAAGCAGGGAGTCGTGGTCGCGCCTGTGCGCGCGCGCTGTCGAACCTACAAGACAACCTGATCGCAGCGATCCACGATTACGTCCTCACTTACGTCCATCCCCCGGCAAGTCCTGCGGATCGCGAGAAGATGGCCATTGCAGCCGTCGGCGGTTACGGCCGCGGCACACTGGCGCCGGGGTCGGATATCGATCTTCTGTTTTTAATTCCGGCAAAGCAGACGCAATGGGTCGAGCGCGTCGTCGAATCCATTCTCTATGTGCTGTGGGATCTGAAGCAGAAGGTCGGACATTCCAGCCGTTCGGTTGCCGAATGCCTGCGTCAGGCGCGCGACGACATGACGATTCGCACGGCGCTTCTCGAGGCCCGATACATCCTCGGCAACAATTCTCTGTTTGAAGAAATGCGCAAGCGTTTCGAACACGAAATCGTGCGCACGACGGCACGCGAATTCGTCTCATCAAAGCTCGCCGAACGCGAAGCGCGTGTCCGTCGCGCCGGCAATTCGCGCTACTTGGTCGAGCCGAACGTCAAAGAAGGCAAGGGCGGTTTACGCGACCTCAACACGCTGTTTTGGATTGCCAAATACGTGTATCGCGTACGCGAAGCAGGCGATCTCGTCGAAGCCGGCTTGTTCACCCCAAGCGAATACGCGCTTTTCGTGCGGTGCGAAGATTTTCTGTGGCGCGTGCGTTGCCACTTGCATTTCGTCACCGGCCGCGCCGAAGAGCGGCTGAGTTTCGATCTGCAACGCACGATCGCGGCGCGTCTCGGTTATAAAAGCCGCGGCGGCCTTTCAGCCGTCGAACGCTTCATGAAACATTACTTTCTTATTGCAAAAGACGTGGGCGACCTGACGGCAATCGTTTGCGCCGCGCTGGAAGAACGCGAGGCGAAGCCACGCGCTTATCTCGACCGTTTCGTGCAGCGCTTCCGAAGACGGCGCAAGGCCCTGCCGAGCGCCGATTTCGCCGTGGAGACCGATCGCGTCACCGTGGCGCGTCCGGATGTGTTTGAGAAGGATCCCGTCAATCTGATCCGGCTCTTCTGGATCGCGGATCAGTATATCCTGGCAATTCACCCCGATGCCGCCCGGCTGGTCACCCGCTCTCTGCGGCGGATCGACAATTCCCTGCGGAGCAATGCCGAGGCGAACCGTCTTTTCATCGAGATCCTAAGTTCGCACAATGCGCCGGAAACGGTGCTGCGGCGTATGAACGAGGCCGGAGTGCTTGGCCGCTTCATACCGGATTTCGGTCAGATCGTCGCGATGATGCAGTTCAACATGTATCATCATTATACGGTCGACGAGCACCTCCTGCGCGCGGTAGGCATTCTCGCCGACATTGAAACGCATCGTCTGGTCGAGGACCACCCGTTGACGAGCGAGCTATTGCCCTCGCTGGCCCATCGCACTTCGCTCTATGTCGCGCTATTCCTTCACGACATCGCGAAGGGACGCGAGCAAGATCATTCCAGTGCGGGTGCAGACGTCGCGCGCCGGCTCGGCCCGCGCTTCGGTCTTTCGGAAGCTGAAACCGAAACGGTTGTTTGGCTCATCCAAAATCATCTCGTCATGTCGGACACCGCGCAGCGCCGCGATCTTGGCGACCCGACCACGATAGAGAATTTCGCCAAGCGCGTGCAGACGCTGGAACGTCTGAAAATGCTGCTCATTCTGACTGTCTGCGACATCCGCGCCGTCGGTCCCGGGGTTTGGAACGGCTGGAAGGGCGAGCTCCTGCGCACGCTTTATTGGGAGACGGAAGTCGTACTCGCCGGTGGCCACTCGGCGATCGATCGCAAGCGGCGCGTCGAGAAGGCACAGCAGGCGCTTCGCGCCGCACTTCCCGCCTGGTCGGATCCCGATTTCGAGACTTACGCGCAGCGTCACTATCCCGCGTATTGGCTCAAGGTTGATTTGCCGCACAAGATCAAACACGCGCAGCTTCTGCATCTCACGGAAGTCGAGATGCGCTCGCTCGCAACGGAGGTTGCGACCGACGCTTTTCTGGGGGTGACCGAGCTGACCGTCGTCGCTCCCGATCATCCGCGATTGTTGTCTATTATCGCAGGCGCTTGTGCGTCGGCTGGCGCCAACATCGTCGATGCGCAGATATTCACGACGACGGACGGCCTTGCGCTCGATACGATCTTCATCTCGCGGGCTTTCGACGCAGACGAAGACGAATTGCGGCGCGCTCGGCGTGTCGCGCAGGCGATCGAGAAGGCATTGCGCGGCGAGATTCGTTTGCGTGACGTCATTGCGGCCAAGCGTGGCGCGGTGAAGCCGCGCTATACCACGTCAACCTTCACGATCGCGCCGGAAGTCACGATCGATAATACGCTGTCGAACCGCTACACGGTCGTGGAAGTTTCCGGCCTCGACCGGCTCGGCCTTCTCTACGATTTGACCACGGTCCTCTCAGCGCTGAACCTCAATATCGGCTCGGCGCACATTGTCACCTTCGGCGAAAAGGCGGTCGACGTGTTTTACGTGACCGACCTCACTGGCGCGAAGATCACCAATGCAGCGCGCCAAGCCGCCATTCGGCGCCATCTGCTCGAGATTTTCGGCGCCGAAAGTGAGCGGAAGCAAATCCGCGCCTCAGGATAGCGCGAGCTCCGCAAGTGCTTGAATTCTTGCGGGCTGGTCCTGATATGCGAGCGGAGAAGGAAGCGATTTCAAGACGGACGGGATGATGCAGGAGCCCACGAGAAAACAGCGGGATACGGCTGAGGCGCCCGAGCCGGCGCCCGTCAACGATGACGCCGCTTACGCTTCCGCTGGGCCCGCCGCCGAGGCAAGCGCCGACAATGGCGGAGCTGGCGCAGCGCCGAGCGAGCTCGAAACGCTCAGCCAAGAAAATGCGGGGCTGAAGGACCGGCTCCTCCGCGCGTTGGCCGAAATGGAGAACCTGCGCCGCCGCACCGAGCGTGAAGTGTCGGATGCCAAGACTTACGGAGTCTCGAGCTTTGCGCGCGACATGCTCGGCGTCGCCGACAATCTGCGCCGCGCGCTGGATCACCTGCCAGCCGAGGCGCGCGAGAAGGCCGATGGCGCCATAAGGAGCCTCATCGAAGGCGTGGAGGTCACCGAACGCGATTTCCTGTCGCGGTTAGCCCGTCACGGCGTCAAGAAACTCGAACCGAAGGGCGAGCGCTTCGATCCCAATCTTCACGAAGCTTTGTTCGAAGTGCCGGACGAGAGCGTACCCGCTGGCACGGTCGTACAAGTGGTCG